>NZ_JABCJL010000049.1:0-15200 GCF_012952265.1 Pseudoalteromonas sp. NEC-BIFX-2020_015 | reverse complement strand
CTATCAGCTATCAGCTATCAGCTATCAGCTATCAGCTATCAGCTATCAGCTATCAGCTATCAGCTATCAGCTATCAGCTATCAGCTATCAGCTATCAGCTATCAGCTATCAGCTATCAGCTATCAAAAAATACTAAACTATTTTGCTATTGTTATGCATAGCATTTTAATACGGGTTTACTTCTTATTACCCAAGCCACCTCAGATGCTGTTTCAGTTGGAATTAAAAGCGATTAAGGCAGGCATTGATTGCAAGTCATAATGTTTCTATTATTAAAATCAATCCCTTATAAAAGTAACGCAGTATAAATCGCATTTAAACCAACCTGCTGGGCATTTCACAGACGCTTACTCTCATCGTTGTTACTTCTTAAAAGGGACTACCATTGTTACAAAATAACGCCTTGATATTAAACACCTGTGAAACGCTGAAGTCTGCATCTCGAGGTGGTTTGGGTATACAGCGTTTAAATTTACTCGTTATTGTGGTCGGCCTTTGTTGCGCTTACCTAATAAGTACGCGTCGCGAAACTTCATAAAATGCTGCTCGAGTTTATTTGATGCATCTAATTCACCTGCCAATGCTAATACCATAATAGCCACTTCAGCGGTACCAAGTTGATGAGCGTGAGGGGCAACACGCAGGCGATAATCAGATAGCTTGTCAGCAGTGATCGACAGCACAGGTAAATTATCTAAGTAAGGGCTTTTACGAATCATTTTTTTTGCTTCGCGCCATGTGCCATCTAAAAAGATAAACAAAGGACGTTTATTTGGTTGATGCTCCACCTCGGTAACAACTCGTGCAGGGTTTTCAATATCTGAAGCTGGAAATATCACCATAGGTTGATATTGTGGATCATTTAACAGCGCTAAAAGTTTAAGATCGGGCTCGGTTCTATCCCAACGAAAAGCATAATTGTCAGGAACTATTTCAGCAATCAAACGACCGGTATTAGAAGGTTTAAAACTTTCATTGTGGTACATCAGCATACATACAGCGGCCTCACAGTTTGCCTGCTCTACACCGTCACAAATGCAATAATGCTTTGCAATTAAACATTGCTCACAGCGATCCATTTTGCCGCCACGGGCATTAAACTCCCGACGAGATTCGCTAATTTGCTGCGCGCGCAAGGCAAGTACTGAATTAGAAGAGCGGTTAATCACAAGCTTTATACCTAAAAATTGATCGGCGCGTATTATAGCTAAAGTCAGTTGGAATTGATATCAAGGTAAGCGGTAAGCGGTAAGCGGTAAGCGGTAAGCGGTAAGCGGTAAGGCAAAAATTTTGAGTGCTGCAAATTATTATGTCAATGCTTAAAAAACACTCAGACTGCTTAAAACTTATAGCTTATGACTTATGGCTTCTAAAAAAACAAAAAACCCAAGCCGAGGCTTGGGTTTTTAAACAATTAACTAAAAGAGCTTACTTCTTCTTTTTAACTGCTTTTTTGTTTGGTAAATCAGTGATTGAACCTTCAAAAATCTCAGCTGCTAGGCCGATTGATTCGTTCAATGTTGGGTGAGCGTGAATAGTAAGCGCTAAGTCTTCGCCATCTGCGCCCATTTCAACTGCTAAGCCGATTTCGCCAAGCATTTCGCCTGCGTTAATACCAATCATAGCACCACCGATAACACGGCCACTTTCTTTATCAAAGATCAGCTTAGTTGAACCTTCAGTACGAGCAGATGCAATTGCACGACCTGATGCAGCCCACGGGAATACCGCAGTTTCAATGCTTAGGCCTTGCTCTTTTGCTTCTTTCTCAGTTACACCAACCCACGCGATTTCTGGATCAGTATAGGCAATTGAAGGAATGCATTTAGGATCAAAGAAGTGTTTTTGACCTGAGATAACTTCAGCAGCAACATGACCTTCATGAACCGCTTTATGTGCAAGCATTGGTTGACCAACAATGTCACCAATTGCAAATATGTTGCTAACGTTTGTTTTAAGCTGCTTATCAACATTAATAAAGCCACGCTCATCAACATTAACGCCCGCTTTGTCAGCATCAAGTAATTTACCGTTTGGTGTACGACCAACTGCTACAAGCACTTTGTCATAACGTACTGGCTCTGCTGGTGCATTTTTACCTTCAAACGTTACATAAAGACCATCGTCTTTCGCTTCAACGCCAACAACTTTAGTTGATAACATTACGTTGAACTTTTTGCTCACGTATTTTTGGTAAATCTTAATGATGTCTTTGTCGGCAGCAGGCACTAATTGATCAGCAAACTCTACAACATCGATTGCAGAACCTAATGCACGATACACAGTACCCATTTCAAGACCAATAATACCACCACCTAATACAAGTAGTTTCTCTGGTACATCTTTAAGTTCTAATGCGCCAGTTGAATCAATTACACGGTCATCTTGTGGAATGAAAGGCAAGTTAACAGGCTGAGAACCCGCTGCAATAATAGCATTATCGAACGTGATAGTTGTTGCGCCATCAGCACCTTCAACAGCGATAGTGTTGCTACCAGTGAATTTACCGTAACCGTAAACCACTTTTACTTTACGCATTTTAGCCATGCCGTCTAGGCCACCAGTCAACTGACCGATTACAGAATCTTTCCAAGAACGTACTTGGTCTAAGTCAATTTTTGGTGCGCCAAAAGTAACACCATGAGATTCCATTGCTGCTGCATCATCAATTACTTTAGCTACGTGTAAAAGTGCTTTTGAAGGGATACAACCAACATTAAGACATACGCCGCCTAATGTATCGCGAGATTCTACTAATGTAACTTCTAAGCCCAAGTCAGCAGCACGGAAAGCTGCAGAGTAACCACCAGGACCACCGCCTAGTACAACAACTTGAGTTTTTAATTCGTTGCTCATGCTATTACCTTAATTGTTTGAACGGGACACTGCCCTAAAGTTTAACTGCCAAGTTTCTGCAAGGCAGAAAATCAGAGCAGATCTTTGTGCAAAGATTGTATCATTGCAAATGGTAAAAATCCCAGCAAAAAACAACTGGCTGGGATTTGATTCTATTTATTTAGCTACATGCACCAATTGCTTACATTACTAATTGGCGAATATCGCTCATGTAACTTGCAAGAGTGACAGTAAAGCGTGCAGCTAATGCTCCGTCAATCACCCTATGGTCGTATGACATTGAAAGTGGAACCATTAATTTTGGTTCAAACTCTTTGCCATTCCATTTCGGTTTCATTTCAGACTTAGATACACCTAAAATAGCAACTTCTGGCGCGTTTACGATTGGCGTAAAGGCTGTACCACCAATCCCGCCTAAGCTTGAAATTGTAAAACAACCACCTTGCATATCAGACGAAGTTAGTTTGCCGTCACGTGCTTTAACCGATACTTCCATCAGCTCGCGCGATAATTCAATGATGCCTTTTTTATCAACATCTTTAAATACTGGCACAACTAAACCGTTAGGTGTATCAACCGCAACACCGATGTTGATGTACTTTTTAAGGATTAAGCTTTCGCCATCATTAGAAAGTGAAGAGTTAAATGTAGGGAACTCAGCAAGTGCTTTTGCTGCTGCTTTCATTACAAATACCAGCGGGGTGATTTTAACACCTAGCTTTTTCTTCTCTGCAAGCGCATTTTGTTCTTTACGGAAGACTTCAAGACTGGTGATATCAGCTTCATCAAACTGAGTAACATGAGGAATTTGCACCCAGTTACGGTGTAAGTTTTTACCCGATAGCTTTTGAATACGAGAAAGTTTCTTCTCTTCAATCTCACCAAATTTAGCAAAATCAACTTTTGGCCATGGAATTAAACCAAGCTCACCGCCGTCAGCATTACCTTTACTTGCAGATAATTGACCTGACTCAACTTGCTTAACTAGGTTTTTCACATAGTTTTGCACGTCTTCTTTAACAACACGACCTTTACGGCCAGAGCCTTTCACGTTTGCAAGGTTGATACCAAACTCACGCGCTAAACGACGTACAACTGGCGATGCATGTGCATACGCACTGTTGTTTTCAAAGCTTTCATTACTGGCGTTTGCAGGTGCTGCTTTTGCAGGTGCTGACTCTGCTTTTGCAGGTGCTGGAGCGGCTTTTTCTGCTGGTGCAGATGCAGCAGGTGCACTACCGGCAACTTCAAATACAAAGATAAGTGAACCGGTCGATACTTTATCGCCTGCGGCTACTTTAATCTCTTTAACAGTACCTGCAAAGGGGGCTGGTACTTCCATTGCCGCTTTGTCGCCTTCAACGTTTAAGATTGATTGATCTTCAGTAACGCTATCACCAACAGCAACCAAAATTTCAGTTACTTCTACTTCATCACCACCAATATCAGGTACGTTTACTTCTTTGCTGCTTGGTGCTGAGCTTTGTACAGGCGCAGACTCTTGTGCTGGCGCTGCTTTTTCTGCTTGCGTAGGTGCAGGTTCACTACCGACTACTTCAAAAACAAACACAAGTGAGCCTGTTTTTACTTTGTCGCCAGCAGCCACTTTAATTTCTTTAACTGTCCCAGCAAACGGCGCTGGAACTTCCATCGCTGCTTTGTCGCCTTCAACATTTAAGATTGATTGCTCTTCAGTAACAGTGTCACCAACGGCAACCAGGATCTCAGTCACTTCAACCTCATCATCGCCGATATCTGGTACGGTAACTTCTTTAGTCGTTGAGCCTGAAGATGCAGCAGGTGCTGCGTCTTCTGTTTTTGCTTGTTCAGTGGGAGCAGCACTTGATGCTTGCTCTTCGCCTTCAAACAAGAATACTAAAGTCCCTGTAGTGACCGTATCACCAACATTTACTTTAATTTCTTTTACAGTACCGGCTTGTGCAGCGGGTACTTCCATTGAGGCTTTATCACCCTCAACCGTTAGTAATGATTGGTCAACTTCAACTTTGTCACCAACGCTCACTAGAATTTCGGTTACTTCGACTTCATCGCCACCGATATCTGGTACATTAATTTCAATACTCATTGCAAACCTCTTATGCGTACAGTGGATTAAGTTTGTTAGTGTCGATGTTGAACTTTTTAAGTGCCTCAACAACAACTGACTTTTCAACTTCACCACGTTTAGCAAGTTCAGATAACGTAGCAACCACTACGTAGCTGGCGTTAACTTCAAAGTGACGGCGTAAATTCTCACGGCTATCAGAACGACCGTAACCATCCGTACCTAACACTTTATAGTTGCTGCTTGGAATAAACGAACGCGCTTGCTCTGCGTAGTTTTTCATGTAATCCGTTGCGGCAACAGTCACTGAATCATTTAAGACGCTCGTGATGTACGCAGTTTTTTGTTCGCCTTCAGGGTTAAGCATGTTGAAACGTTCAACATCTTGACCTTCGCGCGTTAATTCATTGAATGACGTTACAGAGAATACATCAGATGCAATACCGTAATCTTCACTTAAGATAGCTGCGGCTTTACGTACTTCGGTCATGATAGTACCTGAGCTTAATAACTGTACGTTGGCTTTTTTACCCGCGTAGCTTTCAAGCTTGTAGATACCTTTACGAATACCATCTTCAGCACCTTCTGGCATAGCAGGTTGTGCATAGTTTTCGTTCATTAGCGTTAAGTAGTAGTAAATATTTTCTTGATCTTCACCGTACATACGACGAATACCATCTTGGATGATAACCGCAACTTCATACGCATAGGTTGGATCGTAAGAGATACAGTTAGGCACAGTGTTAGCAAGAATATGGCTGTGACCATCTTCGTGCTGTAAACCTTCGCCATTTAGCGTTGTTCGACCGGCTGTAGCACCTAATAAGAAACCACGTGCTTGTTGGTCACCTGCCATCCATGCCATGTCGCCAACACGTTGGAAACCAAACATTGAATAGTAGATGTAGAATGGGATCATTGGTAAATCGTTAGTGCTGTATGATGTTGCAGCAGCAACCCATGACGACATTGCACCTAACTCATTGATACCTTCTTGCAGTACTTGACCTGATGTAGCTTCTTTATAGTAAGAAACGATATCACGATCTTGTGGTGTATAGTTTTGGCCATGCGGGTTATAAATACCGATTTGACGGAATAAACCTTCCATACCAAACGTACGCGCTTCGTCAGCAATAATTGGTACGATATTTTTACCAATGCCCTTATCTTTTAATAAGATATTAAGTGCACGCACAAAGCCCATCGTGGTAGAAATATCACGTTTTTGCTCATCAAGTAATGGCTTAAATGCTTCTACTTCTGGTAGCTGTAACTTTTCAGTAAAGTTAGGAATACGTTTTGGCGTGTAACCTTTCAATGCATCACGGCGAGCATGTAGGTATTTGTACTCTGGCGAACCTTCTTCAAGTTCTAAATAAGGTAGCTCTGCAAGTTGCTCTTCAGACACTAAATCATCTAAACCTAAGCGTGAACGTAAATGTGCCACATGTGACATGTCCATTTTTTTCACTTGGTGCGCAATATTCTTACCTTCAGCCGCTTCACCCATGCCGTAACCTTTTACAGTTTTAGCAAGGATAACCGTTGGACGATCATTTGTTTGCTCAGCTTTTTTAAATGCAGCGTATAATTTTGATGGTTCATGACCACCACGCTTAAGAGCAAAAATCTCGTCGTCTGTCATGTCAGCAACAAGTGCCGCTGTTTCAGGGTAACGACCAAAGAAATGTTCACGTACGTACGCGCCATTTTTAGCTTTGTATGTTTGATAATCACCATCGATGGTTTCGTTCATCAATTGTAGTAACTTACCGGTAGTATCTTTAGCAAGTAAGATATCCCAACCGCTGCCCCATACTACTTTAATGACGTTCCAGCCAGCGCCTTTAAATAAGCCTTCAAGCTCTTGGATGATTTTACCGTTACCCATTACTGGGCCATCTAAACGCTGTAAATTACAGTTAATTAGGTAACACAGATTATCTAGCTTTTCACGCGCAGCGAAAGAAATAGCACCACGTGATTCTGGCTCGTCCATTTCGCCATCACCTAAAAACGCATATACACGTTGATTTTTAGTGTCTTTCAAGCCACGGCCATCTAAGTACTTTAAGAATCGCGCTTGATAAATAGACGCGATTGGACCTAGGCCCATTGATACTGTAGGGAATTGCCAAAATTCAGGCATTAATTTAGGGTGTGGGTAAGACGGTATGCCTTCACCATCAACTTCTTGACGGAAGTTATCAAGCTGTGCAGCTGATAAACGCCCTTCAACAAATGCACGCGCATAAATACCTGGAGAAATGTGACCTTGATAATAAACTAAGTCACCGCCATCAACATCATTAGGGGCTTTAAAGAAGTGGTTAAAACACACTTCATAAAACGCAGCCGATGACTGATAAGACGCCATATGGCCGCCTAAGTCGAGGTCTTTTTTCGAAGCACGCAATACAATCATGATTGCGTTCCAACGAATAATAGAACGAATACGGCGCTCAAGGTTTACATCCCCTGGGTAAGCAGGTTCTTGATCAACCGGGATCGTATTAACGTAGTTTGTGTTAATGCCTGTTGGCATATCAACACCGTCTAAACGGGCTTGCTCTAATACTTGCTCAAGTAAAAACTGAGCACGTTCAACACCTTCTTCGCGCACAACTGATTCAAGAGCTTGCAACCACTCTTGTGTTTCTAGCGCGTCTACGTCAATTTTATTGACTTCAGACATATGGAGGTTTCCTTATGTTTAAAATACGAATGTTCTTAATAAGCACTGTGGTATAAAGCGTTGCTATATTACAGTCAGTGCTTGCTTAAATTATTAATCTTTACTTAATTTTGTTTGGTGCGTCTTAAACTACGTTCAATCCGCGAATGCTCTTTGCCCGCTTCCAATAATGCTTCTTCAATGAAAGCTAAGTGAGCATTACTGGCAAGGCGTGCTTGCTCAGGATTCCCTTCAATCACTGCATCCATTAATAAACGACGATGCTGAGCCAACTGCTTACTAATATGCGGTTTTTCTAACAACACCGTTAAATTTTGTAATACATTTTGCTCTAATAGCGCTTGCATGCCACGTACTAAGTGCAATAGCACAACATTATGTGACGCTTCAGCAACACTAAAATGAAACGCATTAATTGCTTTGGCTTTTTGCTGTAAATCAACATCAGCTAAAGCGATATAATCAAAGCTTTGCTTCACTTTCTCAAAGTCGGTGCCAGTACCACGAAGTGCGGCATAATATGCGGCAATTCCTTCTAAGGCATGGCGAAACTCAAGTAAATCAAACTGCGATTCCGGGTGCTTGCTGATCAAATCAAATAATGGATCCGTCAACCCTTCTTCTAGCTGATTTTTTACAAACGTCCCGCCACCTTGGCGACGTGTTACTAAGCCTTTAGCCTCTAGCTTTTGAATTGCTTCACGTAATGAAGGTCGAGATACTTCAAATTGCTTTGCTAATTCACGCTCTGGCGGCAGTTTTTCACCTGGTGCTAATGAGCCCTCAAGAATCATGTTCTCAAGCTGCTCTAAAATAACATCCGATAGTTTTGCTGCTTTAATCTTTAAAGACATTAATGGACGTCCGTAATAGTGATAGGAATGACTTAAAAAATAGTTTTCTACCTGCAACTGGAGCAAAAGGTAAATTGGTCATACCAAATTTGTGCCATACGTTATCAAAAAGCGTGTTTGCTGTCAATTTCACTACGACAGAGCCCTGTAAAGCAGACTAACGCATTTAGCATAAAGATTAAACAGTATGAGGTAAAGCGAGTGTTTGGAAAGGTTTTTTATATCAAATCGAAATGGTCTGACCAGACAATTAAACACTGAGAAGCCGATTATTTACTATCAATAAATACCTAAAAAACTTTTATACAAAGAGAATAAATGAGAAGAAGCTGCGAGCTACATACCATCGTAGGAGAGCGTTTTAGCGCCGATTGGCTTTAACACAAAACCTAGAACAATCACGGCTAAAGCCTGTTCCCACAAAACAAATATAACACCTAGCAGCTGTTTCTTTACGCTAAGCCACCAAACAAAGTAAGTAATGCAATTAGCACCAAATAAAACAATACATTTCGTTTTACTAATTTCACCATACACGTAGCTTCATAGGTACAACCAAAGTGCTGCTGCTCAATTTGCTCAGCCGCTAATGCCGTATTGGTTACAACTTTACGATTACTCACAGAAAAGTCGAGTACATAGCGTAACCAACAACTCGTTCCTTTATTGAAGTTACCTATTACTAAATAACCAAAGCTTGCAATTCTCGCAGGTAGCCAATCAAGCCAAAATAATAAAGTATGAATAAGCTTAAACCGTTTTGCATACGCCACGCTATGATCTTCGCGTACTATATCGCCGTAAGTACGCACTAATGCATAGAGTACTGCACCGGGGACACCTAACACTACAAACCAAAAAATCACAGCGCAATAGAAGCGAAAATTGATCCACGCAAGTGTTTGCCCAAAGCTCTCTCCCCCAACTTCATCTTCAGTGCGCTTTTGTCCCATTTGATACGCATACAAAGTAGCAGCCTCACTATCACCACGAGTAAGAGCATTCAAATAAGATTTATATAAAACTCGATGCTTAGCACAGCCAAAACACACAAGCAGTATCACAACATTAACGACTAACTGCCATAATACAAAATCAGAAAAGGTATACACCAACGCACTCGCAATAACTGGCAGTACAAGCCAAATTAAAAACCCATGAGCAGAATTAAACATTCCTTTATCACTGAGTTGCTTTTTAGAACGAGATAAATACCCCTGTGCATAATGACTAATTTGCCAATAATTTGATCGCGCACCAAGGCGCTCTAAAATTAATGCGATAATAATAGAAATTAAAATCATAACGGTCTCTTAGCTTGTCGCTTTTTAAAATAGTCCGGCAAAATAAAACTGCCAATCAAAACTCTCACCAGGATCACTTTTTCGTCCAGGCGCAATATCACAATGTCCAACAATTCGCTCCTGAGTAATCGCTGAATATTTATTAGTCAATGCGTTAGTTAAGGATTGTAATGCATTATATTGGTTTTGGGTATATGGCGTTGTATCAGTCCCTTCAAGCTCAATACCAATACTAAAATCATTACACTGGCTGCGCCCTAAAAATTCAGACCGCCCAGCGTGCCAAGCGCGCTTACTAAAAGGTACGTATTGTACTATCTCACCGCAGCGCTTAATAAAGCAATGTGCAGAGACTCTCAAACCCTGTAAATCACTAAAGCTAGGATGAGCTTGATGATCAATACACCCCATAAATAAATCATCAACATATGGCGTAGCAAACTGCCCTGCAGGCAAAGAAATATTATGGATGACCAATAAAGAAATAAGCTCGCCAATTGGGCGCTCATCAAAATGAGTACATGGCCGCTGAATCGCCGTATCAACGACGCCAAAAGAGTTTATTTTCATAATGTATCTGTAAATAAGTACATAGTAAGATGCTAATAGATTTTTAAGCACAATGACAGCAAAGTAATAAAACGTAGCTGCAGGTTTATACCGCGACTGCCCTAACATTTAAGCAGAGTAAACCCACGCCTATATATTATATTGCTAGCACCGCGATCCTGTAGGTCGTCATTTATGGCGACAATGGCTATTTTTACTACTGAGAGCGCAAAAGCGCTGCGCGCTACACCAAGAAAACCCAAGTAAAACATCACTTATTTCTTCTCTGTGAACTCAGTGTCCTCTGTGGTGAATTAGTCACTTAAAGAACTTTAATTGCGCAAGATAAACCCACGCCGACGTATTACTAGAAAACGATCCTGTAGGTCGCGTTTTAGCGCGCCAACATTAAAATAACAAACACTGTCGCCATAAATGACGACCTACAATATATGCTGGGCGGCTGATAGCTCTTCTATTCACTCATCAAACCATGTAAAATTTGTGCAATTTCCTAATTATAATGAGCTTTTATAATGTCTATCCCACACAGCCTATTAAGCCAACTCGTTAAACTTGCCCTTGATGAAGATTTAAATTATCAAACTGCTGAGCAAGGCGATATCACTGCGCAATTAATTCCAGCATCACAACAAGCCAATGCAAAAGTGATCACCCGTGAAGACTGCGTTTTTTGTGGTAAAGACATTATTATAGAAGTGTTCAACCAAGTTGACCCTAGCGTCACAGTCAATGTACTGGTAAACGATGGTGATACGGTAAAAGCTAACGACACCCTATTTACAGCATCAGGTTCAGCACGCGCGATTTTAACCGCCGAGCGTACAGCACTTAATTTTGTGCAAACACTCTCTGGCACAGCTACAACAACCGCGCATTGCGTAAAAGAGCTCAATGGAACCCACACCCAATTACTTGATACTCGTAAAACGATTCCAGGTATGCGTGCCCTACAAAAATACGCAGTTAAATGTGGTGGCGGGGAAAATCACCGTATAGGCTTATTTGATGCGTTTTTAATTAAAGAAAACCATATAGCCGCCTGTGGTGGTATTGATAAAGCCGTAGCTCAAGCAAAACTAAATCACCCAACTAAACCTGTAGAGGTAGAAGTTGAATCACTTCATGAGCTAGATCAAGCCATTAATGCCGGTGCTGATATTATAATGCTTGATAACTTTAGCGTTGAGCAGATTCAACAAGCGGTTGTACTTACCAATAAACGCGCCAAATTAGAAGTCTCTGGTAATATGACCTTAGAAACACTACGAACCTACTCACAAGCAGGGGTTGATTTTATCTCCAGTGGCGCACTTACAAAAAACTTACAATCTATCGACTTATCTATGCGTTTCGAGTAAAAATTCTACAAATAAATTATTTAATTTTTACCTAATCCGTTGACAAATTGACCAAAAAAGCATTAAATACGACGAAAGGATTATTTTGTAACAAACTGTTAATTTCAGTATCACTTTTACATTAAAATAGTGATAAAGTAAGCCGCAAGGATGAGCGAAACTCTCCCCAAGCAATACAAAAGATTTATACGGATGTGTTTTTTATATTCAAAAACTATCTGATAAAAATAATCACTTGTTTTTTGAAATTAGTCTGCGCATAAAACTCTCAGAAAGTTCCTAAAATTCTATGAGTTCAGTGCAAAACAGCTTTCAAAAAGCTATTTTAGTGCTAAAGTAATTCTAAACGCCTATTTCCAATCAATTTTGGGTAGGTATAAGAATTAAAATAATTTTTTAAAAAACCGTAAGATAAACATACTTTATTAGTTTACTCATAAAGCAACTTACCTTACAAAAAAATCACTATCCTTTAGGAGAGGAACATGGAAAAAATGACACAACAGAAACAAAAGGGTTTTACCCTAATTGAATTAATGATTGTTATCGCAATCATCGGTATTCTTGCTGCTATCGCTTTACCGCAGTACCAAACATATACTAAAAAAGCCCGTTTTTCTGAGGTTGTACTTGCGGCATCTTCAGCTAAAGGTCTTGTAGATGTATGTTTCCAAACTCGTGGTGCTGGTAGTTTAGCAAATTGTGATACTGCGGCTAAAATCGGTTTAAATACCGCAGGTGCTGCAGCTGGTACTCATGTAGCTAGCGTTGGTGTTACTGGCACTACAGCAGTAATCACAGGTACTGGCGCAGCTACTGTTGATGGTGCTACATACATCTTAACACCAACTGTTGCTACTGGTGCTGGCGTAGGCGGTGCGGCCGGTGCATCTTTAGGTACATTGACTTGGGCTGAAGCTTCAACAAGTACTTGTATCGCTGCAGGTCTTTGTTAATAAATTAGTATAATGAGAAACAAGCTTGGCTTCTCATTAATCGAGCTAATGATTACCATCGCCATTATGGGGATTTTGGTATCATTAGCTCTTCCTGCCTATAATAATCATTATAAACGCGCCAAATTTACTGAAGTCACATTAGCAACAAACTCACTACAGCGCGCAGTGGAAATTTGCTTTTATACCAAAGAAACGCTAAGTAACTGTGATTCTTTTAGTAAAATAGGTGTAAAAAAACCCAATTACCTTGCACCAAACTTTATTGCTAACATTGAAATATCTTATGCAGCTGGGAGTTATAAAATCACCTCTACAGCCAGTAGTGAAGCATCTATATCAAGCGGCGATACTTATATAATGATCGCCACTATAAATTCAAATCAACTCCTATGGGAGTTATCCCCTACAAGTACATGCATTAGCGAAGGGACTTGTTAAACGTAAGCACGTCATTGCTTTTTGTAATATTAATAATGCCATTCTTTGTAATCACTCCACATATAGGTTGACACTCATTCTCAAAGCTTGATAGTTCAAAAAACTCATACATTTCGATAGGTGGTATAGATTTTTTAAGTAAATAGTCATACATTTCTCGTTTTTCACTGCCAACCAATGGTTCATTAAACCTATAGAAGTTCTCAGATACCCCATACTCTCTCGCATCAGATTTTGATACCGCAAAGTACGATGCTTGCCATTTTATAATATAAGCTAAACGCTGCCCATCAATCTGGTTTATTCCGTAGCCTAAAGAAGATAGCTGTAAAAAAATAATCAGAAGTAAGTTAATAATATTTTCTTTTTTTGTTTTGACTGGCGATAACAACCAAAAGCTCAGTATAGGCCCCAATATTAAATCGATAGAAATAATAATTCCCGCAAGCCCTATTAAATCAGTTAGATGATGCCGACCAGCATAAAACCACTGAAAATAGATATAAAAACCAACGGCTGATAATAAAAGCAACCCTAGTATAAAATGTAAACTCGTCCATTTTACTTTTTTTAGATAAATAACATTCACTTTTCCCACAATATCCCTCCCGAAGAATGAGTTAATTAATTTTTGACTATTTAATCAGCTTAAGTTTATCTAATCAATTGTTTAAGACGTTAAAGCTAGCTACTATAGAGTATAATATTTTTATTATTTCCCGAACGTAATTTGGAATAAACATGGCTAAAGAAGCAGAAAGAAAAGGACAAGATACCTTTGAGTGGATCGGCGTAAGCGCTAGAGGAAAAAGGTTAGAAGGCGAAATGCAAGGAACAAGCATTGCTTTAGTTAAAGCTCAATTACGTAAACAAGGTATTACTCCTTCTAAAGTAAAACGCAAAGCCAAACCGTTGTTTGGTGCGCGTATGCAAAAAATAACCCCCAAAGACATTGCCTTGGTAACACGGCAAATTGCTACCATGCTAATGGCAGGAGTGCCCCTCATTCAATCAATCGAAATGATTGGTACAGGGTCAACAAATAAAAGTGTTTCTAAGCTTATGGAAACCATTGGTGACGAAGTGAAAGCAGGTGATCCACTATCACAGGCTCTACGTAAACACCCGCGTTATTTTGATGATTTATACTGCGACTTAGTCGCCTCTGGCGAACAATCCGGTGCCTTGGATAAAATATTTGATCGTGTAGCGCTTTACAAAGAAAAGTCTGAAGCGCTGAAATCAAAAATTAAAAAAGCCATGTTTTACCCTATTGCGGTGCTAGTTATAGCTCTTATTGTTACCTCTATCTTGCTTATTTTTGTGGTACCACAATTTCAGGATATTTTTGCCGGCTTTGGCGCAGAGCTTCCAGCATTCACTTTAATGGTTATTGGCATATCTGAATTTATGCAAGAGTATTGGTGGGTCATTCTTATAATTATGGTGGCGGCTGGTTACGCTTATAAAGAAGCTTTATTAAAAAGTAAAAAACTGCGTGATGCCAACGACCGTGCAATATTAAAGCTTCCTGTGATTGGTATGATATTAAATAAAGCCGCCGTTGCCCGCTATGCGCGTACTCTTTCGACCACTTTTGCGGCGGGTGTACCACTTGTTGATGCACTCGACTCCGCTGCAGGTGCTTCGGGTAATGCTGTTTACCGTTACGCCATTTTAGATATTAAAGCCGAGGTAAGCTCAGGCAATCAAATGAACTGGGCAATGCGCAACTCAAAAATATTCCCTGATATGGTTATTCAAATGGTCGCTATTGGTGAAGAATCTGGCTCTTTAGATGGCATGCTTGCAAAAGTTGCCACTATTTATGAGCAAGAAGTTGATGATGCAGTTGATGGCTTATCTAGCCTGCTAGAACCATTAATTATGGCAGTGCTTGGTGTATTAGTCGGTGGTTTAATTATTGCGATGTACTTACCGATTTTCCAACTTGGTGCAGTTATATAAAAGCTGTAAGCTGTAAGCTGTAAGCTGTAAGCTGTAAGCTGTAAGCTGTAAGCTGTAAGCTGTAAGCTGTAAGCTGTAAGCTGTAAGCTGTAAGCTGTAAGCTGTAAGCTGTAAGCTGTAAGCTGTA
>NZ_JABCJL010000048.1:0-15414 GCF_012952265.1 Pseudoalteromonas sp. NEC-BIFX-2020_015 | reverse complement strand
TGCAGTCATTTTCATGCGCGTAATTTAGGCTTAAGAGTACTATTAACTCATTTAATGGATGGAATGAAAGCAACCTAGAAATAAAAGATAAATTATTAGCCTAAAAAGTAAATTTAAAGGAGCAGCAGTGTTTGTTAAATTAAAGTGGCTGTCTTATTTGTCTATTTGTCTGATTAACCTCATTTCTACGTGTTGTCAGCAGCTGGAGTGCGCCGTTTTTGGGTTGGTTACTACCTCAAAAAGATAGTTTTTATCTCGTTACTACGTGTTGAAGGCAGCAGAATAGCGCCTGTTTTTTTTCTGGCTCGTTAGAGCTTCAGTAGCAATAAGATTACCACTTTAGAAATATTTTTCAATCTGCAAATAAAACCTGCGTATAAGAGTACGAATGTGTTGTCCCCCGCTATGTGTAAGCCGATTTTCGGCTTCGACATAGCGGGGGACAGGGGCGAAGCCCCAATGTTTAAAGAGAGGCTACTGCTCATGATGCCTCTATTAAAATTGGTTTTAAATTATTAAACAATCACATAAATTGGTAAAGTTATTACACCAAGGTTACTTGCATTGGTTGTTAAGCACTTTTACACTAATCATTTTCAGGCGTAATTAAATGACTAAATACGAGACTGATTCTATTGAAGCGCAATATCAACTAGGATCTGAAAAACTAGTTTTAGCGAACAAGTTAGCGATTGTTGATGCAGCAGAGATGGATGATGTTGAGGCTATCCTTTTAGTTAAACTATATGAAAAAATATTTACAACGCCAGACCCAGAAGATAACGTTTTCTTTTCAAAATGTTGCTAACCGGCACCGCAATGGCAATAAAACTATTAGGAGTGAATTTTAATGAAAGAAATCGAAGTAGATGGAACATTGAGTGCTATTACAGCTAGCTTGAATGATGTAGCAGCGGAGTTTCAATCGATTTGGTTTCGCGGTCAGCCAAATTATGAACACAAATTAGTCCCCGGCATTTTTAGGCAAGGCCCAGCGTTTGGCGTGTCTTTTAATGAACAATTAATGTTTGAAGAGTTTAAAAGGCGTTATCCAGATCAATCTAGCAGCCATAAAACTACATATGAATGGCTAACATTAATGCAGCATTATGGGCTTCCTACACGGCTACTTGATTGGTCGAGTAATTTATTAGTTAGTCTTTATTTCTGTTGTATGAATGATGATGAGAAAGATGGTGCGCTATTTATTTATGATCCTACAATTATGGAAAGGAACTATAAATTTACTGAATTTCTTGAGATGCAGGTTCTGGATAAAACTCGAAATGAATTTTATGATCGCATCATATATCGTTTAGACTATTTACATGGTGGAAATTGCCAATTAAATGACATATCACTTCAGGAATTAAAAGATGATAAATTTAAGCGCCATTTGATGGCTGGAAAACATTCTGTTTTTAACTCATTAAAAATGATAAACCCAATGAATAGTGATAAATACGAAAATGGAGAGTTTATTCATACATATGAAACTGAATTAAAACGGAATTTTTCAAATATTGTTCCATTTAAAGCACCCCACCTTAATCCTAGAATCAGGCAGCAGCATGGTTATTTTACTTTCCATGGTGGCATGTTTATTGAGGGGAAAGAGTTTATTCCGGTGGGTGAAATGGAAGATAGTATGTACACGGGAGATACATTGATAAAAATTAAAATATCAAAGGAAGATAAAAAGAAGTTACTTAAGGAGCTTTTATATTCAGGTATAAGTGAATCAACTCTTTTTCCAGAGATGGAATATCAAGCGAAAGAAATCAAGTCGCTGTATACTTCTAAACTAATGCTATAAAACAAAACCCACTTTTTAGCGGGTTTTTGCTTTTATGGCTTTAGCGTTTGTGGATCATGCGGCTTTTATGTAGTAAAACTGGCAAAGGAACGCTTGATTATAGCTTGTGGGATGAGCATAAAGATTTTTACATTAAGTCAATTCAAGCGGGTGTAAGCAGAGATTACCAACACATTGAAAGGCTCGTGAGAGATATAATTAAATAGCGAGTGAAAGAGACTCATATTTAAGTTTATTTGCTTTTAACCTTTTTTCTATTGTTTTTACTGTTGCGCCAGTTTCGATAGCTGTAGAACTAGCAACAGACCTTAAAATCATATTTTTTGTGATTTTTTTCTTATCTTTACTCATCATAATCACCTCATATCAATCATCTACTTTTAATTCTACACCTAGAGCCTTATGTTATCAATTAACGTTTACTGATGGCTTGAACCAGAATTTTCTTATTTTCATTCGGATACACCTCAGTTGAAATGTTTTACCTAGTTTAAAATAGCCCAGCAACTTAAATTCATAGCAAAATAAACAATAGAGAAGATTCAATGCTTTAAAAAGTTGACGTGATATATATAAAAAATTACTTTTTACTGATTCGCTTGAAGATTATGTAGGTATTAAATTTAGAGGTATATTTGAAAGGAATTAATTGGTCGGTATGGAGAGATTCGAACTCTCGACCCCTGCCACCCCATGACAGTGCGCTACCAAGCTGCGCCACATACCGACTTTCCATGCAATATACCCATATTTTATAAAAAATCAATAACCTTTTGTTTGTTTGAACATTTATTGAACTTAGTTAATAACTGTATAGTGGCAAAAGGTTACTTTTCTAGCCACATTTTGATCGATTTATACATAATGTCACGTAATATAGGTTGTGCAGTTTTGTTAGGGTGTATATTGTCGTTTTGCATCAGCGTTGGATCGCCTGCAACATTGAGTACAAAAAAGTCCATTAAGTGGCTGTCAGTTGCGGTGGCGACTTTTTCAAAACTACCTGTAAACTGACTGGTATAACGTGGGCCGTAATTAGGTGGAATGTGTATTTCCATAATAGCTATATTGGCGTCAGCTTGTTTGCTTAGGTTTACCAATTGGGTGAGGTTTTGCTCAAGCCTTTTTATTGGAAAACCACGTAAGCCGTCGTTACCGCCAAGTTCAATAAGTACGTGACTTGGCTGAAATTCATTTAACAATGAGTCTAAACGTCTTAGTGCACCGCCAGTGGTTTCACCACTGATACTGGCATTGATAAGTTGGATGTTTAGTTGCTCTTTGTCGTACTTATCTTGTAACAATTTAACCCAGCCTTGCTCTTGTTTTAGACCATAAGCGGCGCTTAAACTGTCACCTAAAATTAAAATTGTGTTGTCAGCTGCAGCTGTAAGTGGTTTGATTACAATTAGAAAAACAAATATTAAACGTAGGATTGAATGCATCATATGTCAGCGCTATCTCAAGTAAATATTATTCAAGTTAATGGACTGTCTAAAACGGTAAATACCCTTGAAGGTGAGTTGCCCATCCTCAGCGACATCAGCTTTAATGTCAAGTCTGGTGACTCAGTTGCTGTAGTTGGCACGTCAGGGTCAGGTAAATCGACCTTACTTAGTTTATTAGCTGGACTTGATCAATCAACACAGGGTGAAATAATTCTTGATGGTGATGCTTTGCATACACTTGATGAGGAGGCAAGAGCAGCGCTGCGAGCACAAAAAGTTGGGTTTGTATTTCAGTCTTTTATGCTTGTACAAAGTTTAACTGCCCTTGAAAATGTAATGCTTCCTGCGGAGTTAGCGGGCAGCGCTAATGCAAAACAACAAGCGTTAGATTTACTTGAAAAAGTAGGGTTAAGCCATCGCATAGAACATTACCCATCACAACTATCAGGCGGAGAGCAGCAGCGTGTAGCCATTGCCCGTGCGTTTATTGGTACGCCTAAAATATTATTTGCCGATGAGCCTTCAGCAAACCTAGACAGTAAAAATGGTAAATTGATTGAGTCTTTACTTTTTGAGCTTAATGAACAACATGGCACAACGCTAATACTGGTGACTCACGATGAGGCACTTGCTGCGAAATGCCAGTATGTTTTGCAAATTGAGGCGGGTAAACTGGTAAAAGATACCAGCGAGGTTCTTGCTGATGTGGGCTAAATTAGCATTAAAACTATTTTTTCGTGAATTTCGCCGTGGTGAACTCACGGTTATTTGTGCTGCCATTGCATTAGCCGTTTTGACTGTACTTACTTTATCTATGGTTACAGACAGAATAGGCCAAAGTATTGCGCAAAAAAGCAGTGCATTTATCGCAGCGGATAGAGTACTTGCCAGCAGTCACGCTTTACCACAATCGTATTTAGAAAAAGCACATTCGCAGAATTTAAAAACAGCCAAGTTAACTTATTTTGATACCATGTTGTTTGCTAATGATGAAATGCAATTAAGCTCTGTTAAAGCTGTATCGCCTGGATACCCGCTCAAAGGTGAGTTAAAAATTAAGGCTCGTTTAGATGCACAGGTTGAAATTGTAAATCAAGGGCCAAGTGCGGGCAATGTGTGGTTTAGTGAATCTGTTTTTTACGCGTTAAATGTAAAAGTGGGCGACACGGTTGAACTCGGCGCAGCGCAATTTACAATTGAAAAAGTATTAGTGGAAGAGCCTGATGCACCTTTTAATATTTTTTCAAGCAGTCGCCGTGTTTTGTTAAATAGCGCCGACATTGAAAAAACGCAAGTTGTGCAGCCTGGAAGCCGAGTGTTCTATCGTCAATTATACGCTGGTGAAGAGTCTGATATTAATGCCTTTTATGCTTGGCTTAAGCCACAAATAAAAGAAAATCAGCAATGGTATGGTGTAAAAGACCGTCAATCTCCTATCGCTAATAGCTTAAACCGTGCTGAAAGCTTTTTATTGTTAGCAGGTTTATTAGGCATTATTTTAGCTGCTGTGGCTATTGCAGTTTCTGCTAAGCGTTATTGTGAGCGTCAATACGATCCCGTCGCGATGATGAAGACCCTTGGCGGTAGCCGCGACATGATCCGCAAAATTTACTTATTGCATTTATCAATGGTGTGCGCTTTATCTGTGCTTATTGGCTTGCTCATAGGCTTTGGTTTACAAGATATTGCAGCGAACTATTTAGCTAAATCTATGAATAATACATTACCTGCTGCGGGTATTAAACCTTGGATAACGGCAATTAGTACAGGCGTGATTTGTGCTGTGATGTTCTCAATTAAGCCGTTGTTAGACTTATTTGATATACCGCCGCTGCGAGTGTTGCGTCGTAATTTAGGGGATAGATTACTTGTTAGTAAAGTACATTTAGCCATGTCTGCAATGACTGTGTTTTTATTAATGTGGTTATTTAGTAATAACTTAAAAATTACTGCAATTTTGTTTGTTTCAACATTGGTGCTTATTGGTTTGTTGTTTTTGGTCTCACGGATCATCTTTGGGGGCGGACGCAAATTAGGTTTACGCCCAGGCAATAGTTGGTCGTTGGCGATTGCATCAATTCAAAAGCGCGCAAATGCAAATTCAGTGCAACTTATTAGCTTTGCATTAGCGATTAAATTACTTTTATTTTTGGTGGTACTTAAAAACGACATGATTGCTGATTGGCAGTCACAATTACCGAATGACGCACCTAATGCATTTTTAGTTAATATTACGGAGTCTGAATTACCCGTAATAACTGACTATTTAGCGCAAAAGAAAATTCAAGTGTCAGAGTTTTACCCAACTATTCGCGGGCGTGTTAATGCGGTAAATGGTGAACTTGTAGCGCGTGAAGTATCATTGCAAGATAATGAGAAAAAAGATGAAGAAGCGCGCTCTGGCATCGGGCGAGAGCTTAATTTAACCTGGTTAACACAATCACCAGCGCAAAATGAGATCATCGATGGCGAGTGGTTTTCTGAAAATGCGACGGGTGAAGCATCAATTGAAGAATCAATGCTGGCGCGCTTAGACGTAAAACTCGGTGATACATTAACGTTTTTAATTGGCGCACAATCGTTTGATGCAAAAATAACGAGTGTTCGTAAAGTAAATTGGGCCACCTTAAAGCCAAACTTTTTTATCATTTTGAGTCCGGATGTATTGGCTGATTTTCCTGCTACATATATTTCTTCAGTTCGTATAGAGACGGATCAAAAACGTGACTTTAGTGAATTGTTACGTACTTACCCAACGGTTAATGCTATTGATGTTGATAGTTTTGTTAAACAAATTCAATCGACTATTTCGCAAGTATCATTGGCAATTGGCTTTGTACTTGCCATTGTGGTGCTTTGTGGGGCGCTAGTTTTAATTTCGCAAGTGCAAGCAAGCTTAGGGGAGCGAATGCAAGAAATAGTGATTTTACGCACCCTAGGTGCAAAAGGCCGATTAATAAAAAATGCGACATTATACGAGTTTTTATTACTCGGCAGTGCGGCTGGCTTTGTTGCGGCTCTAGTGAGTGATGTCGCGTTATTTATTGTGCAACGAGAAATGTTTGATTTAGCCGGTAAATTACACCCGCATATTTGGATCATCGGTCCTTTAGTGGGGGGCACATTTGTGGCTGTTTTAGGCTACTTTATGATTGCTCGAACAATGCGTAAAAATACCCAAGGTTTACTGCGCTCGCTCGGTTAATATTGCGACTCATTTTATAGTATTAACACAAAAACCCGCAATTGCGGGTTTTTGCATTCACAATACACTGGTAATTTATACAGTGCTCTGGCATTATTACTTTATTAGTAAGTTATATTTATTGGGCAAGAGCTTGGCTATTATTTTAGGGATTGATCCAGGTTCGCGGTTGACGGGCTATGGGGTCATTGCTCATCAAGGTGCAAAATTTACCTATTTAGGCAGTGGATGTATAAAACTGGCGGATCACGAATTTCCTATTCGCTTAAAAATGATCTTTCAAGGTATTAGCCAATTAATAGCGCAATTTTCGCCAGAACAGTTTGCGATTGAAAAAGTATTTATGGCGCATAACCCTGATTCAGCACTTAAACTAGGGCAGGCCCGAGGAGCGGCTATTGTCGGAGCTGCTGTGGCTGAATTACCCGTATTTGAATATTCAGCAAGGCAAATTAAACAAGCTGTTGTTGGCCATGGTGGTGCAGATAAATCACAAGTACAACAGATGGTAAAAAATATTTTAAAGCTGCCAGGTACGCCGCAAGCCGATGCAGCGGATGCACTGGCAATTGCTATTTGTCATGCACATTCTAATCAAAACTTAATAAAGCTAGCGGGCAGTGCCAGTAAAACCGTTAGAGGAAGGCTAAGGAAATAATAATGATAGGTCGATTAAACGGTATATTGGTAGAGAAGCAACCACCTGAGATCTTACTTGAAGTCTCTGGAGTAGGTTACGAGGTAAACATGCCAATGACGTGTTTTTATGATTTACCCAATATTGGTGAAACGGCAATTGTTTACACTCATTTTGTGGTGAGAGAAGATGCGCAGCTATTATTTGGTTTTAATAACAAAACTGAACGCGCTTTATTTCGTGAATTACTTAAAGCAAATGGGGTTGGACCAAAATTAGGCTTAGCTATTTTATCAGGAATGTCGGCTAAGCAATTTGTAACCTGTGTGAACAATGAAGACGCAACTAGCTTAGTGAAATTACCGGGTGTTGGCAAAAAAACCGCAGAACGCCTTGTACTTGAAATGAAAGACCGCTTAAAAGATTGGGGTAATGACTTATTCACGCCATTTAGTGATAATGCAGTAATACAGCCCGCATCAGATGCTTTAATTGCGAATAATGCGGCTGATGATGCAATTTCTGCACTCGTTTCATTGGGCTATAAGTTGGCGCAAGCACAAAAAACGGTTAAAGCGATTAGCAAGCCAGATATGTCTACAGAGGTTCTGATCAAAGAGTCTCTTAAATCAATGTTGTGAGTAAACCATGATTGAAGCGGATCGCTTAATAGATGCCACCGAACAAAGTAATGAAGATGTTGTTGATCGTGCAATTAGACCAAAACTTTTAGCCGACTACACAGGTCAGCCACATGTTAAGCAGCAAATGGAAATTTTTATTGAAGCTGCACGAAGCCGAGATGAAGCCCTTGATCATTTATTAATATTTGGCCCGCCGGGGTTAGGTAAAACAACATTAGCCAATATTGTTGCCAACGAGCTAGGTGTAAGTATTAAAACAACCTCAGGGCCTGTGCTTGAAAAAGCTGGCGATTTAGCGGCATTGCTTACAAACCTTGAAGATGGTGATGTTCTGTTTATTGACGAAATTCATCGCCTCAGTCCACAAGTTGAAGAGATCCTCTATCCAGCGATGGAAGATTACCAGTTAGATTTAATGATAGGTGAAGGCCCAGCTGCTCGCTCAATAAAGCTTGATTTACCTGCATTTACTTTGATAGGCGCTACAACTCGTGCGGGATCGTTAACATCACCGCTGAGAGATCGTTTTGGTATAGTACAGCGTTTAGAGTTTTATTCAGTGGCTGACTTGTCGACGATTGTGGGGCGCTCTGCGCATTATTTAAATTTAGAAATGTGCGATGATGGTGCAATCGAAATCGCTAAACGTTCACGGGGTACTCCGCGAATTGCTAATCGTCTGTTACGCCGAGTGCGTGATTACACGCAAGTTAAATCAGACGGTACAGTTAATGCCGAGGTTGCAGAGCTTGCGCTTAATATGATTGACGTAGATAAAAGCGGCTTTGATTATATGGACCGTAAATATTTACTCGCGATTATTGAGAAGTTTATGGGCGGGCCAGTTGGTCTGGATAATTTAGCCGCAGCCATTGGCGAAGAAAGAGAAACCATTGAAGATGTAATAGAGCCTTACTTAATTCAACAAGGTTTTATACAACGAACCCCAAGAGGGCGCATTGTGTCAGATAATGCATATCACCATTTTGGCTTACAGCCTAAAAAAGAGTAATCTTGGTCAGCCTTCGTATCTTGAGCATGCCTGAAGATACACCATATTCCTACCCGTAATCCCATCTTATATAAAGTAATAAATACTGTGCTCTGATTTGAAGCAGGCATAGTATTTGTTTAATTCCTAATAATAAGTTCACTTACAGTTAAGTTTGCCAGCTATATTGTATACCCTCTGAGAAGTGCTAATATTTGCTGTGGAATACTTTAATATCCATATAATTCAAACAAGTACTTATATTCAGTGCATTAAAATTTAGTTACTAGGGCGTGTTTACCTTTATGGATTGAAATTTGTTCAATCTAGGGGCGATTTAATCGCGGCGCGAGGTTTTTAACCTAGCGGGCTAAGTAAAAACCGAGCAAAGCTTCCGCGTCCTGCTCACGCCCCTTACCTACATCCGTGTAGGTAACAAAGAGTCAATCGCCCCTAGGAAGAACCCTTTGGGCAGCGCATGTTTGGCATTTATACTGCGTTATCGCCTATTTATGGGGAACAACCACACTGCATAGGCGCTGCCTTGCCTAAATACCAAACAGACTGCTGCAAAATCAATCACGAAAGGTCAACACGCCCTAGAATGATTAGGTATTAAGAGTAATTTTATTGCGGGCAAAAAAAAGCCCGCAAAAAATGCGGGCAAACAACAAGTTGAAGGAAGTAATCCAGGGAGTAGTTTAAATTCATCAAGTTTTATCAAAATGACTTTAAACTGAGCAATACGAAAAATCAGAATCATATTGCAAAGAACTGGGTGTAATGAAATATTCATTGCAGCGCTAGCTCGGTATGGGAGAATAATAGCGACTTTATTATTTTTGTTCAAACTAGAAAAATTTAATTTTCAGATTAATAAAACTAATGATTGATTTTTGTTTTTGCATGAAAAATGGTCGATACTAGTGTTGTTTATTTTTTAAGTGTATGAATTAAATGTTTTTTAATTTTAATTTGAATTAACTTTACATTAGTTTAACTATCCTGCTTCATGTTTTTAAATTGGTTTTGGGTGGTTATTCTTTTATAGTGAATAAAACGTGTGTTTTATGATGTTTTTTATAATAAATACGCAGCAATATATATCATTATGTACTTACTTTTAATTTAATAGAATATTTGATTCATTTGAGGTAAAAACAATCAGTTTGTCTTTTAACGTTTTTTGTTGCTAATTCACAGCAATAGCGTTGTCAGTACCGAATTGAATGGATACACTAGTTGCAACTTTTGGCCATGTTTTTGGTCATACACTGGCGTATAATAAAATGTTTATTTATACAAGAAACCTTAAGTAGGAGTTTAAAGTGGGATCAGGACTTAATTTTTTAGATTTAATTCTAGAAGCAAGTTTTCTTGTGCAATTGGTTATGTTGGCATTAGTGGCTATGTCAGTTATGTCGTGGGCTGTTATTTTCCAGCGCAAAAAAGCTATTTCAGATGCGCTATCAAATGCTAAGCGCTTTGAACAAAAATTTTGGTCAGGTATAGATTTAAGTAAGCTCTATAATGAAATCACATCACGCAGTGGTAACTCTACAGGCGTAGAGGCATTATTTATTGCTGGTTTTAAAGAGTTTGCACGCCATAAAAAAACCACATTCGAAAGTGCAAGCATTGTTATGGAAGGCACACATCGTTCTATGCGCGTTGCTTTATCACGAGAAATAGAAAAACTTGAATCAAGCTTATCATTTTTAGCAACTGTCGGTTCTATCAGCCCGTATATCGGCTTATTTGGAACTGTCTGGGGAATAATGAATGCCTTTATTGCATTGGGTGAAGTTAAACAAGCTACGTTACAGATGGTTGCTCCTGGTATTGCAGAAGCATTGATTGCAACTGCTATGGGTTTATTTGCAGCAATCCCTGCCGTTATCGCTTATAACCGTTTTGCAAATAAAGTTGAAAAGCTTGAATCTAATTACATTAATTTTATGGAAGAGTTTGCGAATATTTTACACCGTCAAGCAGCTACACAAATAGAGGCAAAAGCGAATGTACCAACGTAAAAAGCGTCGTCCTGTTGCAGAGATAAACGTGGTTCCATACATTGATGTTATGTTAGTGTTGTTGATCATCTTTATGGCAACAGCACCTTTGATTACACACGGCGTTAAAGTTGATCTTCCTAAAATGGAAGAATCAGATTTAGTTGATACGAAAGATACGCCGCCAATCATTGCCTCGATAGATGCCCAAGGTAAATATTACGTGAGTATTGGCACTGATCCTGAAGAGCCGATGGAGGCACTTGATGTGGCTGCGGTCATCAAATTACAGCTGATGAAAAACCCTGACACGCCAGTGATGATTAAAGGATCAGGCAAAGTGTCATATCAAGAAGTGTTACTATTAATGGATTTTTTAAAGAACGCAGGCGTTCCATCGGTTGGTTTAATGACAGAATCATTTGAAGGGACTAAAGGCTAATATGGGTGCTTCAGTAATTAAATCAGTATTATTGCACTTTGCAATAATAGGCGTACTCATAGGCACTGCAAACTTTCATGCGCCAAGTCCCAAAGTAATGGAAGTAACGTTAAACACGTCTATGCCAGAAGCCGAAAACGCTGTTGCAGCTGTGACGGTTGATCAAAAAATGGTTGAACAAAAAATTGCTGAACTAAGGCGTAAAGAAGAGCAGCAAAAGCGAGCCGAAGATAAACGTATCCAAGATCTTGAGCGCAGAGCAACCGATGCACGCAAGCAACGTGAATCTGAAGATCGTCGTATAAAAAAATTAGAGCAAGAGCGAAGAGCTAAAGAGAAAGAAACGGCACAGGCGCAAGCTCAAGCAAAAAAAGCGCGTGAGATAGAGCAAAAAGAACGTGCTAAAGCGCAGCAGGCTGAAAAGCAAAAAGAAGCATCGGAATTAGCTGCACAAGCGGCGGCTGAAAAACGTAAAGCTGAAGAAGATGCATTAAAGAAAGCTGAAGACGATCGTAAACGTGAAGAGTTAGCAGCTAAAAAACGTGCTGAAGCTGCCGAAGAGGCCCGCCAAAAAGCGTTACAAGAGCAAATGTTGCAAGAGCAGCTGGCAACAGAACAAGCTGCTCGTAATAAAGTACGTCAACAGCAGGTAGGCACCGAAGTTGATAAATTTAAAGCGTTAATAATGGCACGTATCCAGCAAAATTTATTAATTGATGAAAAAATGAAAAACCAGCAATGCCGTGTGAATATTCGTTTAGGTTTTAATGGTCTTGTGACTCAAGTCCGCTCTTTAGGCGGGGATAAACTGGTTTGCGAAGCTGCTCTTAGAGCTATTCGTATGGCAGATACGCTTCCTGTATCTAAAGATAAAGATGTTTTTGAGCAATTAAAAAATATTAACTTAACAATTAAGCCACAATTTTAAAGGAATGGTATGTTCACTAAGTTCAAAGCAGTTTGTTTAATTTTAGTTCTGGGCTTTACGAGTGTTGCAAATGGGGCACTTGAAATAGTCATTACAGAAGGAATCGATGGTGCTCGTCCAATTGCTATTGTGCCGTTTAAGTATCAAGGTGTTGGTCCAATCCCACAAAAACTCAGCGAAGTAATTGCCGCAGATTTAATGCGCAGTGGTAAGTTTAAACCGATTAGTACAGAAAATATGCCGCAGTTTCCGAGTAAAGAATCTGATATTGATTACAGTGCGTGGGTTAATAAAGGTGTTGAAGCAGTACTCGTTGGTGAAGTTGCACAACAAACTGATGGTCGTTATTTAGTGAGTTACGAGTTAGTTGATGTGATCCGCGGTCAGATTACTGGCGGTGAAACGCAAATGATGAGTAATGGTAAATTGATTAAAAATCAAGATCATGTTCAAGAAGCGCGCGAAAGTATAATTACTGAAACTGGGTTTAGACGTTACGCTCATCGTATTAGTGATGTTGTTTATGAGAAACTAACGGGCGAACGTGGCGCTTTTTTAACAAAAATAGCGTATGTAATTGTTCGTGATGAAGATCCGAAACCTTATCAGTTAGTAGTGGCTGATTATGATGGTTTTAATGAACAAGTATTATTGCGTTCTAAAGAACCATTAATGTCACCAGCGTGGTCACCAGATGGAACAAAGCTTGCCTATGTAACGTTTGAAAACCGCCAAAGCCAAATATATATGCAAGATTTATACACGGGAAAACGTGAGTTAATTACTAGCCATAAAGGGATTAATGGTGCACCGCAGTTTTCACCTGATGGGAAAAAATTACTTTTAGTACTGTCTAAAGACCGTAACGGAGCAACTGAAGTCTATATGCTGGATTTTGCAACAGGCAAAGAAACGCGCCTTACTCGTCATCGCAGTATAGATACTGAACCATCGTGGCATCCTAACGGCCAAGATATTGTGTTTACCTCGGAAAGGGGTGGTAATGCTCAGATTTATAAGTTAAATTTACAAACAGGTAGGTCACAACGAATGACCTTCGATGGTGATATGAACCTAGCGGGCTCAATCACCCCAGATGGCAAAGAATTAGTAATGGTGAACCGTACTAATGGGCAATACCATCTAGCTAAAAAAGAGCTGGCTACTGGCGCGTTTCAAGTTTTAACGCGAACACGCCTTGATGAATCACCGAGCATCGCACCAAATGGCTCTATGATCATCTACAGCACGCTGCATAATAATAAGCAGGTACTTGCGCTCGTATCAATGGACGGTCGCTTTAAAGCACGTTTACCTGTGCTAAACGGACAAGTAAAGGCACCCGCGTGGTCGCCTTATTTACAGTAATATTTGCTGGTTTACTCAAAATAGGAATCTACTCAATGCAACTTAATAAAATACTCAAAGGCCTGCTTATTGCTGTGCCAGTCATGACGCTAGCAGCTTGTAGCTCATCTTCAGATATCGATGAAGGTGCAGCAAATCAATCAAATCAAGCGACAGTTGAACAAAATAACAATACTGATACTGTAGAAGTGGCAACACTGACTCCTGAGCAACAAGCGCAAGAGCAACTTCGTGAGAAATACGAAGCACTTCGTCAAGAGCAAGTAATTTACTTTGATTTTGACAAAGCGACGATTGAAGGTCAATACGGCGAGCTATTACGTGCCCATGCTGAGTTTTTAGTAAAAAATCCATCAGTTAAAGTATTAATTGAAGGTCATGCTGATGAACGTGGCACGCCAGAGTACAATATTGCACTAGGTGAAAACCGTGGACAAGCCGTAGAAAAGTACTTACAAAGCTTAGGTGTTTCAGCTAGCCAAATGTCAGTAGTGAGCTATGGTGAAGAAAAACCAATGGTTAAATCACGCACTGAATCAGCTTTCGCTAAAAACCGCCGTGCGGTACTAGTTTACTAAGATTAGAGACATTATGAAGCCGAAAATTATTTTGGCAGCCATGATCTTGAGCGGGAGCACCCAGTTATGGGCTGCTCCCGCTCCTGTTTCAGAAGCTGCAAGTTCACAATCGAGTATAGAAAAACGCCTTGCTGCACTAGAGAACATGATGCAGTCACGAAACTTGCTACAAGTTGAGTTACAGCAACAGCTTAATGTACTTCAAGATGAAGTAAGTCAAGTACGTGGGATAACCGAAGAGCAAAGTTATAAACTTGAAAAAGTATTGCAGCGCCAGCGTGAGCTTTATCAAGAAATAGAGAACCGAGTTAGTCAGGCATACGCACAGCCTAACCAAAGCACTGCTGAAACTTATACCGAGCAGGTGCCATCGCAAGCCATTAGCGCAGATTTGTCTGAGAATGAAGCGTATGAGCGTGCAGTGGCGTTAATAATGAAGGATAAGCGTTATGATCAAGCGATCCCTGAGTTTCAAACTTTTTTAAGTACTTATCCAAGTTCAGTCTATGCGTCGAATGCACATTACTGGTTAGGGCAATTACTGACGATAAAAAATGATCCTGTTAAAGCGTCTGAACATTTTAAAGTGGTCGTGAATGAATTTCCAAACTCAAATAAGCGCCCAGATGCAATGTTAAAACTGGGTACTTTGTTAAAAGAGCAAGGATTAGCTGAACAAGCGTTAAAAACCTTTAACGATTTAATCAATCAGTACCCCAGTACAACTGCTGCAAAATTAGCCACTGAACGGCTTGCAAAAATGTAGAATCGCTATGATTAGACTGCTTTTTGTCATAAGCGGTCTAAAATTGGACAGCTAGGCATTAAAACTTAAAAAAAGAGACAATTTCGGTTGCACTCATTTTTTAAATAAGTATTATAAGCGCCCGCAGCAAACGAATGGTTCAACCACTCAAGTTGCGGCAAAAAGAGCGGGTCATTAGCTCAGTTGGTAGAGCAGTTGACTTTTAATCAATTGGTCGATGGTTCAAATCCATCATGACCCACCATTCATTTATTATTAATTGAATGGTCTTTTATCGGCGGATTTACGTATTGATGTTTGGTTGTATTAAGTTGCAACAATAGAGCGGGTCATTAGCTCAGTTGGTAGAGCAGTTGACTTTTAATCAATTGGTCGATGGTTCAAATCCATCATGACCCACCATCTTTTATTCATTATGAATAACAGCATGGATCATCGGCGGATTTACGCAATGTGATTAACAGCATCAAATGTTAAGCAGGCATATCAGAGCGGGTCATTAGCTCAGTTGGTAGAGCAGTTGACTTTTAATCAATTGGTCGATGGTTCAAATCCATCATGACCCACCATCTTTTATTC
>NZ_JABCJL010000047.1:0-18452 GCF_012952265.1 Pseudoalteromonas sp. NEC-BIFX-2020_015 | reverse complement strand
CAAATATAGTTTATTAAGAACCAGCCAAAAAGACTAACCTATAAAACCGCGAAGTCACGCCATTTGTCCAGCCAAACCCTTGCTGTACACTGTATTCACCGCCACCAGCACGGTTATCTGGTTCGCAAACGTTATATTTCTCAAGTAAACAACTATCAGCACTAAACCGCATTTCTATCATTCCTAACCAATTATGCATGACCGATGTAGCTTCTTTTTCAAAGTCATAATGTTTAAAGCCTTGCACTGCAAACCACTGCAATGGTGCCCAGCCATTTGGACTGTCCCACTGCTGAGATGTGTCACACAATGTAGTAACTAACCCACCCGGCTTTAAAAAGTCCTGCATAAGTATTTGTTTAACGCAGTGAGCTTGTTCTTCATCTGCGCACTTCACAAATAAAGGAACTACAGCAGCAAGTGATAATATTGGGGAGTATTGCTTTTGTCGAATATTATAATCTACAAAAAAGTAATGCGATGGATCCCATAAATACGTGTTAATCGCTTTTTTACGCTGCGTTGCTTTATGATTAAAATATACCTGCTTTTGTGAGTTATTTAGCTCACCAAAATACACTGCAAGTTGATTTTCGAGGTTATAGAGCAAACTATTCAAATCTACAGGGATAATATCGGTTGTTTGAATACTGGTTAAATTTGTATCTGCAAGCCATCGACGGCTAAAATCCCACCCTGATTCACACGCGGCGCGTATATTCCTAAAATAATCAGCCCGTTCAGATTCAGGTAATAGTGACGCATCGTGTAAATCTTCTCGTAATGATTCGGGCCTTGGCGTTGCCTCATCATCCCAGTAACGATTAAGTAGCGCATCATTCGCCATTCTAACAACACGTTTATGTGCTGGCATTTTATCAGATAACTGCTCACTGCCTTGCATCCAAAAAGCATACTCTTGCTCTAGTGCTACAACGCATTGTGATAACCATTGAGTATTCATATTGTCGCGGTGCTTTGCTTGCCAAACCAAATCAACCATTAACGCTAAAACAGGAGGTTGAGAACGCGAGCTATAGTACGCACGATTTCCATTTGGAATACACCCATTGCGCTTTTGTAAATCAATGAAATTAAATATCATGGCTTCAATGCTGGCAATGTCGCCAATGTCTTCAAGGCCCAACGAGGTAAAATAGCTGTCCCAGTAATATATTTCTTGGAAACGCCCACCAGGCACTGTGTAACTATGCGTTAATGGCAGTAATGAGCTGCTTTGTGGCTTATCAGCCTCTCGGGATAAGTAAGGCCATAAATCAGTAATATAATCACTCACGCTAGCTGTATTTATTTTCGCATCGGGTAACTCAACTGATTCAAAAATAAAATTGTCTATGACGAAAGCATACAGAGCTTTATCCTGTAATGGTCCTAGTTTCTCGTAACACTGGCAAGCATATTGCCACGTTTTTTTTGCTTTCGCATCGGCAAAGGTTTTGCTATCAGCAAATAAGCCACTTAACTGCACATCTAAAAATAATTGGCTATTTACAAAATTCATAATCATCCTTTAACTGGCTCTGCATGCTGGGCTATTGTCATTTTTTTAAATATAGAAACGCTGACTACCAATAAACTAATAGGGATCAAAGTGAGATAAAAAGCATGTTGTCCACTGAACTTATCAAATATATAACCGGTGATTATTGAACCTGTTGTCCCACCTAAGGCAGAAAAAACAACAATCAATCCCGTCATTGATGCATGCTGACTAGAGGGTAATGAACTGAGCATTACTGAATTTAATAGTGGATATAATGGCGCCATAAAAAAACCAATTAAGGGCAACATATAAGCGGCAAAAGGCACATCAAATACATTGGTTATATGGCTACCGTCAACGTCTTGAGTCAGTGGTAATATCAGCAAAACTAACATTGCCATTGCAATTAAGCACCCTAACAACAAACTATACCAACCAATCACACGTAGAACCTGCCCTGCAACTAACCGACCCAACGCAAGAGCAGCTGCAAATAAGCTGGCTAATTGAATACTGACATCGACTGGTAATTTCAGTACCTGATTATTAAACGTTGGCAGCCAAGTACCAACACCTTGTTCAACTAGCACATATAAAAATGCACTAATAATGAATATTAAAACCAAAGGCTTATATGTAAGTACCAACATTTCAACAAAAGCCTGCCAGTGCTCTCCCCGTTGGGCATGTGTGTCAGGGGATTTAATTGGTGCAACAGTTACAGCAACAAATGCCACAGCAATTAATCCTGCAAGCAAATAGTACACATTCAGCCAGGTGGTACTGTGTGCATCGTTGCTATCAATAAACCCAGAGAATATCCAATACCCTGATAATACACCCACCATAAATAGGCCTTCTATGGTGTTTAGCAATGAAGAATGTTTGTTAGCGTTGTCAGTAACCTGACCAATAACTGAGTAAACCGATATTTTCATAATCGCAAAACTGCAACCAATCACTGCAAACAATATTTTAATCGCATAAAATTCGGCAATATAGGGTACTAATAAACATATTAAAGCCACCAACCCTAAGGCCAATAGCATGGCAAATTTATACCCAATACGTGGAATAAAGGATGCAACAACAAACGATATAATCGCGATTGTCAGGTCTTTATAACCTTCTAAAACAGAAGCTTGCATTTTTGTGATATCAAAACTATTGATAGCCTGTAAAATCACAGTACCAACACTATTGAGTAAAATAGCGAACACAAAGTAACTGCATGCCAATGCTATGGTTATTCTTATTGAGTTCATTCGCTTAACCTGTTGTTGATTTCTTTTTAGAATAGTTTAGCTAAAATAAAAATGCAAACGTTTGCATTTAATTTTTAAAATAAGTGCTATTAATATGTTTAATTGGTCTATTTTCGGCTACTTGATTGACGATTAATTAATTCTATTTCAACAACTTGCGATTCAGCTTTTAGTCCTTGTAACTGAGTGAGTAACTTTTCGACCAATAACACCGATGCACGTTGTGTATTTTGCTTAACACTTGAAAGTGAAGGGTGACTAATATCAGCCATTGCTATGTCATCAAAGCCAACTAAGGCAACATCGTTAGGAATACTGATGTAGCGCTCTTTTAAAGCTTTCATTGCCCCCAGTGCAACCATATCACTGCATGCCATTATGCCATCAAAACACAACCCTTTTTCAACCAGTAAGTGGTTTATTCCTTGATACGCAGCACCACTGGTAATATCAATAGACACGATGTGTGGAGTGCGATTAGCCGCTTTAATGGCCTCAATATATCCACGGCATCGTTCACCAATTTCAGCATGATCAGGATCGCCTAAAAATAGAATATTCTCAGCACCTACGGCTAATAAGTGTTCAGTGGCTAAACGCCCACCAACAAAATTATCACTGCCTACAATAGCGTAATCACTTACGGTTTTAGGGTCACCCCATACAACTAACGGTACACCCGCAGCGGCTGCGGTTTCAATGTTTGCTGGATTTTTACCTTGGCCAACCACAATAATACCATCAGCTCGACGGCCATTAATAAAATAATTAGCCCAATCATCACCAGCCATAAAAGAGTTTGAAAGTAATAATTCTAAGCCTTGCTTATTTAGCGCTAGGTTTATTTCACCAACCACTTTAAGCAAGAACGGATCATTAATTGACTGCTCAGTCCCACTGTCAAAATTAATAATTACGGCCACTACATTAGTTTTTTGCGAGCGAAGGCGGCTTGCAGCCGTGTTTAAACTAAAGCTGTGTTGCTTAGCAAGTTGCTTTAACTTATCTCGAGTTTCTTTTTTTATCAATGGGTTATCATTTAACGCGCGAGAAACAGTCGATGTTGATACACCCGCAAGCTTGGCTAAATCGGCTAACTTAAGTTGTTTATTCTTCATTGTTAAATATGACGCCTTCCTTAAATCATAGGCATGCAATATACCATTATTATTAAAAATAGGCTGCGCAAAAACATAAGTTTCACTACAAACATCGTTATGTATAAAAATAACACTGAAAGCTCAAAAAAATAATTGCAAACGTTTGCATAAAGTTCTAAGGTTTAAAAGAGCACAGCATTAACATTGTATAAAATAGCTTAATACTGTGTTGTACAGCCTAAGTATTGGTCAATATTTCGCCTGTAATTGCTAAGCAGTTTTATAGAACTGTAGCTTGCTATTACGAGTAAATTCAACGCGCAGGTATTGAATAAACAACTCGAAACTGATTCATCAACCAAAGCGCTAGGTCATTAATAGTTTTTTATATAACGAACAAAAATGGGAACACCGACATGACAACACACACACCAAGCAAACTGGCTTGCGCTATTTTTTTAGCGTTAACCAGTCAAAACGCCCTTGCACAGCAACAGCTAAATAGCGAACAAACAGCAATTAATAATAAAGTTGAACGCATTGTGGTTTCTGGCACCCCTGCAGGTATGGGCGTGCGTAAAATTGATGCTAGTTACGCAGTAACAAATATTGATGCAGAGCAAATAATAAAGTTATCACCTAAGAGCACAGCTGATCTGTTTAAAGCGGTACCTGGAGTCTGGGTTGAAAGCTCAGGTGGTGAATCTGGGGCCAATATATTTGTACGTGGTTTTCCAGGTGGTGGTGACGCCCCATTTTTAACGTTAAGCCTTGAAGGCTCGCCTATTTATCCAGCGTCTACGTTGTCATTCTTAGAGAACTCTTCAATATTTAGAATCGACGAAACCATTGAAACCATGGAAGCACTTCGTGGCGGCCCGAACCCTGTTTTATCAAACGGTCAACCCGGTTTAACCACAAATTTTCGCTTAAAGCGTGGTAGTGAAGACACACAAGGGCTCTTTAAATACACCACGTCTGATTATAATTTACAGCGTGTAGATGCCGTTGTTAGTGGTAAAATATCAGATGATCTTTACTTTATGGTAGGCGGTTATATCAAAAGTTCACCGGGCATTCGAGATGCCGGCTTTACGTCTGAAAAAGGCAGCCAATTTACAGTTAATATCACCAAAGTTCTCGATAATGGTGAGTTGAATTTTTATACTCGCCAAACTGACGACCATGGCGCATGGTATTTACCAACCCCCCTTAATGTTGATGGCATTGATGCTGAATATACACAACTTGGTACGCTCAACCGCCAAGCAACTATTTATACCGGGCCAAATAACGATGAACACCACATTGATATAGGTAATGGTCGAGGTTGGAAAGGCCATGTATCTGGCGGGAGTATCAAGCTAGATTTTGATAATGGTTGGACTTTTTCAGACCGGTTTAATATTACCAAAGGCGATGCTAACACGTTTGGTTTAGTCCCCGCTGGCGCAGCCACTACACTTAGTGCTGTTGCTGATAATGAACAAAGTGCAACAGGTGCAGCAACAGGCACTATTTATACCGGTAGTACACCAGTTCAACAAATTGGTCGCTGGGTTGTGCTTAAAGAGATAAGCTCATTTACCAATGACTTAGCATTCTCAAAACAGTTTGACGACTTCTCAATTGCGGCGGGTTATTTCACGGCGACCACCTCAGCAAACGATTGGTGGAGCTTAGGTAATACAGCATACCACGTGCTCCAAGCTGGTGGCGAAATGCTAAACGATATTGCCTGTAACGAAAGCACAGCTGGTTGCGACTTTAATTACGATATTAACTCAACAGGCGATGCCCGAACTAACGCTTTTTATGCCACAACTCAATATAAGTTTACTCAAGATCTAACCCTAGATGTCGGCCTGCGTTTTGAAAACCATGATGTGCAATATAGTGTTGACGAAGGTCTTGATGGCATTATAAATAAAACCGTAAAATATGATGAAAGCAAAACATCGTGGACCACAGGTATAAATTACTCACTGAACGACAATACGGGTGTTTTTGCTCGCGTAAATCGTGGCTATAAAATGCCTTACTTTGATGACTTTAGAGATAACTATAGCGCCTACCAAAAGGGCGAAACTCTCATTAAAGAAGTCACTCAAGCAGAAGTTGGTTATAAATTAATAAGCCAAAGCACTGACTTTTATGCCACACTATTTACTAATAAAGTTGAGGGTGACACTTTTGTTCGCCGCCCAGGTGAACCTGCAGAAGTTTTAACCAACGAAGCATACGGCGTAGAACTTGATTACAATTTTAACCATGAATCTGGGTTTTCTATTAATCTTAATTCAACTATTCAAAGTACTGAGATCACTCAAAGCCCAACAAACAAAGGCAATGAAGCACAACGCCAGCCTAGATGGCAACTTCGTGCTACGCCAAGTTATGATTTTGAGCTAGAGGGCATGTATGCAACATTATATGGCACGTTGTCGGCTGTTGATGATCGTTTTGGTAATAATGAAAACACTGTAACCCTTGATGGTTACGAAAAAATTGATTTAGGTTTTATCCTTGAGCCAATGGAAGGGATCAAACTGCAACTGGCAATTGATAACCTAACAAATGAGCAAGGTATTACCGAAGGCGATCCACGTAATGCGGACGCACCTAATGGCCGCTACATTATGCCGCGCACGACTCGATTTAGTGTGAGTTACGCGTTTTAAATTTACCTCCCCTTGAAAGGTACACACAGCCGCTCTTAGTATAAGAGCGGCTTTTATCACTGTAGGTTAATTCATTTTTCTAAAAACAAATGGGTGATTAATTGCTCATGCTGCCTACCCGTTTCATGTTTTAGCGCACGCATAAAGTCCATTGAATTTGCAGGGTTTTGTGGATAACTGTGCTCTTGCCACACTGATTTTAATGCACGGACAATAGGCTCATCCCCTATCTCAGCTCTTAACATTGCAAACACTATCGTGGCGCGAGAATATTGATCATGACTTTGTGTAGCATCAATAAGTGCGACCTTATCTGTAATATCCATCATTGAACGTTGCTCGTAACGCTTCGTTTCAAAGTCAACTAATCCCTGCATTGCTTGTTTACCATAGCGTTGCTCAATCATTACAAGTTCAACATATTTAGCCATCGATTCCACTAAAAATGATCTGTCACTTGCTACTCCATTACCAATATCATGACCAAACCATTGATGCGCCGTCTCATGCACTGCACGGCGATAGCGTTGATCAAATAACGCATCATCAGCGGGTCTTGCTCTAAAACCAACATTGTGTTCAATAAACATAACCTGCGGTAATGCATAACCTGTAGCACCAAAATTTGGGCTCCCAATAAGGCTAAGTTGCTTACCTTTGTAAGGACTAATATTGTCACTAAACCATTTTAGCGTATCGGCCATTGCAGTGAGGTTTACATCTATTGCGCGCGCAATATTTGGCTGAGCTTTGTGCTGTGCAAAAACCTGTAGCTTTACGCCATTTTGCATTTTACTTACAGCTTTATAGGGTACAGATACCCAAGTAGGAATAGCGCTTACAGGGTTGTTTGTTACAAAATCAAATATCTCGCGCCCACCCATACGCGCTTGTGATACTAACTCCCCTTGGCTAACAATCTGATGGCCGGCCTCTGTTGTTACAGTACTTGAAAGCGTTGTCCATTCAAATTGGCCTTGGCGATTGTCCGCCTTTGCAAATAATTGGCTCGGTGGCCGCTGCAATTTTTCTTGAAGGTTGTGAGTCTCACGTAGGCCATGATCAGTCAGCTCATAATTTGCTTGATAACCAACTGTAGGTAATAAAGGCACAGAACGAATATAGCTAAATTCAGGTGTTACTATTTGGTGTGAATTAACAGGCCATAGCTTTGGCTGTTGATAAGTGAACGTGCTTTTAAGCGTTCTCACTTCGCCCGGTTGCATTGCAATCTCAAACTCAAAGACGGCTTGGTTTAGTGTTTCATCATGATCTACTTTATACGCGCCAGTCACCTCAATATCAGCCCAATTATAAAAACCAGCGCGCCCTACTAATACCTGCTTTATTGGGTTTTTATCTAAATTTGTAAGCGTGTACGTTAAAGCAAAATCTGCTTTTTGTTTACTAGGGTAAAAATCAACATTAGCATCAATATGGGTTATTTTTGGCTGTGCAACGCTTTGCCAATGCACAAAATTCTGTTCATATTGCGCTTTAAACACCTCACGTTTGTGAGAATTAGTGAGTGGTTTTTCAGCGACTAATTGCATATGTAATTGTACAAACAGCACACCAGTCAACATAACAGGTAAAACTAACCAACTGTGCTTGCGGCTTATTTTTGCGCTGTCGATACCCGCACCACGGTAACTAAAAACACAGGCTACAATAACCAAGCTAACAACGGCAACTAACCACAGCTGCATATAAGGCCAATAAGTTGTGATGCTCCCACGGTACCCCCAAAAGGCCTCTGGCCCTTGTAATGGCGTCCATGCTAGGCTCCATAGCGTATTCGTCAGTCCTAAATAGGTCATCACAGGCGTAAATTTGATAAGTAAAATAGCAGTGATGATAAGCCCAGCCGTCTTTGACGAACGACACAAGTGAAACACACTCACAAATGCCCACGCAACTAACATTAGCCCAAAGCCAATCATTAATAAAATATGCACATGAACTAATGGCTGATAACTACCACCACAAAACCACTGAGCAGCATTTGCACCAATAAAACTCCCAACTAATAGAGCCACTACCATGGTGGTTAACACGCCTAAATGACTGATTAACAGCTGCACGTTTTTTACTGGCGAAACTGCAATAAGCTCTGCCATTTGGGTACTTTTACCACGCGTACAGACTTGCCAACTCCAAAGCAACATTAACAAGGTGCCCAGCACTAGTAAGGTATCAAACGCATAATGATTTACTACATCAATACTGGTGTAGTCCATGATAGAAAATGGCTCAACATAACCTGACCTCGAAGCGACATTATTAAATATAATCAACGGCCATCCCGCAAAAATTATCCATGTAACGGGGTGTGCAATCAGATCACTTAACGCAGCTTTGTACACAGCAAAGATAGTTGAAAGCATATTAGGTAACGCTGTAAACGTTTTATATTCTGTTGCTCGTGTTCCAGGAATAAAAGCATCACTACTTTCAATGTTCTGCTCAACCTTTTTTTGTGTTTTAAGAGCCATACTTTTTTGATTAGGTCGTGTGTGTAATGCGTAGTACATGCACGTCCCTGAGCCTAATAAAATCACAACACGGTTAATAATGAGCGGCGTATTCCAAAACGATTCTGGCTGTGAAAAACCATGAATTATTGCTGTAAATGTAAAAGGGTCGAACCAAACAAACAGCGAATGCAACCCTATACTTGCAATACTACTGCCTGCAAGTATAGGGTTGCCAGTTAAACTCGCCAGCACTAAATAACCAACCCATAATACAGCAAACACCACATAGTTAACTAACGAGCTTGACAATTTATGGCACACACAAAAGCCAATCACAGTCAGAAGAACTGCATTTGGCAATAATACAAACAGACTATTGAATAATGTTCTGGCTAGAATTGAGGGTTGAAAACCTAACTGACTAAAATGCAAACACATCATCATTAAAGTGCTTAGGCTTACAATCAAAAAAGCGAGGCTGAATACCAGCGCAAAACGTACAAAGCCACGCTTAAATACACTTACGGGCGTGACTGCAATCAGTGAATCCATATTCGCGTGTTGATCGCGTAAAAATACAATTGGCGACAATACGCCTACTAATACAGGCAGCACCATCATCTGCATGGCAATCACATTTAGCTGATACTGTTTAACAATATCTACATCGAGCGTTGCTAGACCACTAGCTAATAAAATAGTAAACCCAACAGGCGCTAAAATACACAGCCACACTAAAGGTTGGCGTAGCACAAACTTCCACTCATTCATCATTAACATGATACGCCTCCTTGTGCATTAAGCTCAAAAAAGTATTTATCTTGTAATGTCGTTTTACTTAGCTTTGCATCTTCACACGGTTGCTGTTGCGCATACACACGAAAAGCCGCTTTACCGTAACGGTAACTTTTACTCAGTATATGTTTTTTTTCAATATCAGCAGGCAAGCTATCAAGTTGCCATACTTTATCTTCAAGCGGTGAGATCAAGTCAAGTACATCGGCGCTGCCAACCACAGCCCCTTGATTAATAATCGCCACGTGATGACAAAGATTTTCAATGTCTTCAACAATATGTGTTGAGAGTAATACCAGTCTGTCTTTGCTGATCGTAACTAATAAGTTATTAAGGCTTTCTCGCTCCATAGGATCAAGTCCTGCGGTGGGTTCATCCATAATTATTAATTTTGGATCGCCTAATAATGCTTGTGCAACACCAAAACGCTGGCGCATCCCACCCGAAAAGTTAACCACTTTTTTGTCAGCAAAACGCGTTAAGTTTGTAAGCGCAAGTAAGTTATCGATTTGTAGTTTACGTGTTTTTGTTGGTAGCCCTTTTAATACGCCAATATGGTCAAGCAATGCACGGCAACTCATATTAGGGTAAACACCAAAATATTGCGGTAAATAACCTAACTGCTCTCTAAGTATTTGCGGTTTCGCTATTACATCGAGCCCGTTAAATTCTATGCTGCCTGAATCCGCATGCTGTAAACACGCCAAAGTGCGCATTAGGCTTGATTTTCCTGCTCCATTTGGGCCTAGTAGCCCCACCATACCGCTTGGTAATGTAAGTGACACATCTTTAAGCGCGTATGTACCGTCTGCGTAGGTTTTATTTATGTTCGTCAGCGCCAGCATAGTGGTATCTCCTTAATTAATATACTATTAGCTTAAGTCAACACAGGCCAACACTCGATACATTGATGATTAAAGCACTAAACAAAGTGATAAAAGTTTAAATTAGACGTTCATCATTTAAATAGTGACTTTCGTCATTTGTAGTGCTCATTCAGACCATTTACTCTCGTAGTAGAGCATATAATGACTTAGATACTGACGTGATATTCGAGTAACTATAATAAGAACAAATAAATGGAGTTCACAATGCACAGGGGTTTTTCCTCATTACGGCAACGTTTTAATGCGCACCACTTGATCGTGTTTTTGCCCTTAATCGCCATAATTTTGCTTGAAGCGCATATCCGTTTTTTATCATTAAAATTACATTTTATTTCAGACTACTTACTGATCAATGCACAACTATTTTTACAATGCACTCCCTTTTTAGTCGCCCATGTATGCGCATCTCGTTTCACGCTAAAGCGCGCAGTAATAGTGTTCTCATTCGGTTTTATAGTCTACCCAATACTATTTTTAATACTTAAAGAGCAATTTGCTAACACTGCGCAATGGCATTTTCTTGACCTGCAAAGCTGGGCGTTATGCCTGAGTGTGAGCTTAGTATGGCTGATTTCAAAACGGGGGAATAAAAGCAAAAAAATCTTAAACAGCAAGTGGCTAAAGTCAATTGTATCACTCGATGGGATGTTATTTATGATGATGTTTGGCTGGTCGCTTATTTTTTCTGGGGTACTCAATACACATGTAAACCCTATGCTAAATCAGCCATTTAATATAATTATTGATATCACTAAAATATTCTCTGAGTTTGATAACTTTGTGAATTACCTTTGGCAAATCACTTTGTATACAGCACTTATGTATAGTGTGTACTTATTAAACCGCTACATACTGATACGTAAAATATTAACACATTGTGGTGTGTTGGCATTTTTATCAGCAAGCTTAATAGGTTTGGTTATACTAACGCCCACTCTAACTTCTTGGGTACTTTTACTCCCCATAAATGACTTGCCTGTGGGTATTTCAAACCTCACACCCGGCGGAAACAATAATATTTTTAGCCCTGATAACTACCTGTTTATGTTTTTCTATTTGGCTGTGAGTACCCCCATTATTTTAGCGTTTGAGCGTCAGCAGCAGCACGCCCAAATCAATGAAATTGCCCAACAACAAACAACAACAGAGCTCAAGTTACTGCAACAACAGATCAACCCACATTTTTTGTTTAATACATTAAATAACTTATACGCACTCACATTAACTAAATCAGATGACGCGCCAGAACTTGTTATGCAGTTAGCTAACTTATTGCGATACAGCGTTTATGAGGGGCAAAAATCGCAGGTGAGTTTAACTAATGAGGTTGATTATTTAAAAGACTTTATAGCCCTGCAGCGTATACGCAGTGGCGAGCGTTGTCAGTTTGAAACACAATGGCCTGAGCAGGCTCAGCAATATGCTATTGCCCCTTTATTGCTTATTATGATTTTAGAAAATGCGATTAAACATGGCGTAGAACCCACATCAGACAAAGTCACCGTCGTGTTTAAGCTCACAATCACAGAGAACACATTAACCTTGTTTTCTGCTAACCCTATCAACCATGCTCAGACTAGTTCACATCAGGGAGTTGGGTTGACTAATCTGCGCCGCAGGCTGGCCCTTTTATACCCAAATAAGCACACTCTCACAATTAATGAAAATAATGACCTTTGGCAAACCACACTCGCCATGGAGCTACCACGATGTTAAACGCACTGATTGTTGATGATGAACCCCTTGCCCATCAGGTCATTTTGCACCACTTGACCAAACACCCCGATATTAAAGTAACAGGACAAAGTTTTAATGCCAAAGATGCCTTATGCACATTAGCAACATCATCCATTGATTTACTTTTTCTAGATATAAATATGCCCGAGCTCTCCGGTATCGAACTTTTAAAAGTCCTCGCCAAGCGCCCACAAGTGATTATTATTAGCGCGTATCAAGAATACGCTTTAGAAGGCTTTGAGCTGGATGTAACCGATTATTTGCTCAAGCCAGTATCAGCGCCGCGACTTGAAAAAGCATTAGACAAGGTCAGGTTAAGAGCTAACCAAAATCAACTGCCCCTCACCGGCGCTGCACCTTCAACTATTACACTTAAAATCGAGCGTGAAAAACGTAAATTTCAACTTAATTCAATCGACATGTTTGAAGCCTACGGCAACTATGTAAAAGTATGGCAAGGAGAAACCGCCACCTTAGTAAACAGTACCCTCAAGCAAGTTTTACTCGATCTCGACAGCTCCTTTATGCAAGTACATAAATCCTACGTGATCAACAAAAGTAAGGTTGTTGCGATAAATACCGACACCATCCAATTAGCGTCAAACGCACAGGTTAAAATTGGCAAGTCATATAAACCGCAGGTGCGAGACTTGCTTTAGTGAGTGGTTGTGGGAAAGTGAGGAGTTAAATCAAGAGTTTTTTGTGCTGCTATCAAGGATTAATTAAGGTGTATTTCAGCCTAATTACTTGCCTATAAGATATTCAAACTCAATGCCCAATTTGCGCGGCATAAAGCCCCGCCTACGCAAATTTAAACAACGGTGTTACATCCAATATAGGCGGGAGTTTACCTCGCGCATGGTTGTTATAATCAAGTTGTTGTGATGTTGTGGTCAAGTCATTTTGGCCACGGTTTATAGTATTTCCAATACCGATACTCCGATTCATTCGGGGTCAATCCACCGTTATATGAATGCGGTCTAATTTCACTGTAATAACCAATAATATAATCATTAATGCAGTGCTTTACTGCGTCTAAATATACTGCCTATCGGCTTTATTTATCCTAAAAACATGAGGTGTGTAAGAGATTTACTAACACGGACCCCTTACTTACGGCAGCGTGTATCTGGTTACTGGAAAAGGACGCAGAGCCATCGTTGATTTTGATGACTTTGAACTTTTGAGGAATGGTTTCAGCCCTGAACAAATTAGAACACTAAACCAATCAAATCCTCAGCTATCACATTAAATGATTATGTCTGTTTGAAAACAATCCTTGGCTTCAAAAGCAGCCAAAAATAAAGCCCCAAGCTATAGACTAGAAAACAAAAAGCCCCGCTAGTGCGAGGCTTTGGATTCAAATTAAGATGGGATCCTCTTAATTTTCATTTTTCAATAAGGTTGTAAGATAGTTCTGCTTTCTTTACCTCTAGTTCTAACTCTTTTGTGTATGGCAGCCTAACTATATTCCCCACAAGAATTTCATCTACAGTGGCCTTTGCCTCAGCAATCGACATTTTTAACTCTTGCCGTAAAGCCTTATTAAAAGATATTTTTCTGAAACCAGTGGGCCATTTCGTAATTTCAATAATCATTTTTTATCTACCTTTATTTTTACTGGTCTAGGTTGTTTGCCTTTATTTGCGCCAGAAGTTCTCTGTCCACCTTCAATTACAACCTCCTAACCCCAAAGTGCTTACCAATCTGCCGGCCAGCATCTCTTCCCCCTGAAAGTCCAACTGTGTTACTTCCATCACCTTCGATTGTGCTCCCCCTTCACCACCGATAGTAAGTGTATCACCATCCACACTAGTCTCTCCTATAATACTGATCCCTCCTGATCTGTATCTACCGTAATAATATCAATACCAGAGCCATCTGATTCAATAGATACTGGACTTTCGGTTGATTCATTAAACACTAAATTTCCGAACCTATCAGTTCTCTCGGTATTTATTCCTCCACTAATAATATATGCAGGCTGTGTTGACTGACCAACTCCGCTTGAGGTGAATTGTATTATTGGAGGGGGAGTAACAAACCTCCCTATCGCAACAGGGTTATTACCATCAGGATCAATGTATTTATAGGGGTTATTGTTTGCGTAAGCATATCTATTAAAGCTATGCACATCACGGAACCCTATCGGATCATTCGAATAGAAACGACCTATGACTGGATCATAGTATCGTGCCTGCATATAACTCAACCCTAAGTCGGTGTCGAATTTATGCCCTGTGTAACCCACATCATCTTTGGGTGCTTCTATCGATTCTCCAAATGGGCGGCTGTGCTGACGGCTTTCATTCACTGTTTGCGGTGTTACGTCTCCGTACTTGGCAATCAGTTTTTTACCTAAGTAAATATAGTTAGTGCCGTTGCCTGTTATGGTGTCGCCTTTTTCTCTGTACCCCGAATTCATTATGCAAGTGCACCACTGACCATAACCCACCAATAAATATGACATTCTGAAACATTTGCTAATGTAGTAAGTGCGACCAAACTCATTATCGAGGGAATTCAGAATGTCTTACGAACATCTTAACAGTTTCGAACGAAAAGCTATCTACTATCGATTCAATAGTGGCGAAAGCTGCCGAGCCATTGGTAAACTATTAAATCGACACCATACAACTATCATGCGTGAAGTTAAGCGAAATAAGCCACCCTACTATGATTATTTCGATGAGGCAGCGCACGAAAAAGCGATGGCAAGAAGGAAGGTCGCTAGGCATGCAAGAAAAAGAAACAATAAGGCACTGTACGAGCTTGTGCAGAGTAAAATAGCAATGGGATGGTCTCCAGATGCTATAGCAGGTCGGCTTAAGAAGGATAACCCGTCAGATGAATTAATGTATGTCAGCCATGAAACAATCTATCAATGGGTGATTAAGGATTTTAAAGCAGGTGGAGAGCTATACAAAGACTTAGCTAAGAGGCATAAAAAAAGACGTAAACAACGTAAATATGGCGATTTACGTGGGCAAATTAAGAATAGAGTAAGTATTAGCGAACGACCAAAAATAGTCGAAGACAGAAGCCGAATAGGTGACTGGGAAGGTGATTTAATTGAAGGCAAAAAGGGCTCTGGTTTTTTTGTAACCCATGTTGACCGTAGCTCTCGATATTTAATCGCGCAAAAAATAGAGACTAAGCAAGCTGAGTCATTCAATACGGCTACAGTAGAGATGTTTAAAGAGATTCCAGAGCATAAACAGTTAACTCTGACCTTGGATAATGGAAAAGAATTTTCGAAATTTAAAGCTTTGGAAGAAGAACTAGATTTTATTATTTATTTTGCTGATCCTTATTGTTCGTGGCAACGAGGAACAAATGAACATACAAACGGTCTGATCAGGCGTTATTTCCCAAAGAAAACTGATTTTTCAACTATAACTAATGAACAACTCCAAGAGGTTGTAATGAAAATTAATACTCGCCCAAGGAAAATACTAAATTATCAGACAGCTGAAGAAGTCTTTATTAATTAGTGATTTAAGGTTTGGTGCACTTGGAACCTGAATTCGGGGTTTTTGCTATTAGAGCGATGTAATCTTACTTTTTCGTTTGGCTTCAAAAGCAGCCAAAAATAAAGCCCCTTAAGGGGCTTTGGATCAAATTAGTGAAGATTACTCAATAATACCTACTACATTAAAGATAAGCAGTGATATCCAAACAAATAAAATAATAAAATTCCCCCCTAAAAGCACCTTCTTTTGTTTTGCTTTTAAAAAAAAGGCTGCGACTAAAGTTGCCATAATAAGCGAAAAAACGCTGATGATAGTCGTAGACTGAAGAAACAATAAGTGACCATGATTCCAGTTTTTAGCTACCATCACTGACATATCATAAATTATTAACGACAAATACCCGATAGAACACATAGTGGCTATGAATACGGTACTTAATTTTAACCTACTCATTCGTCTAATCATCCTGTTCCTTCAACTTTTGTGACTCTATACGACCAGAAACACGCACAACTTTCAATTGTCCAAACCTTGTTGACGATTCAGTTTTTTCGGAAAAAGGGTTTCTTGATTTACTATCAACTGTAACTTCAGATGTTTTTGTTTGCTCTAACATGCCTTCAGCACTCGACCAACCTTCTTCATTATCAGCCGCAATACAACCTATTGTGAGACCCGGTTTATGTAATCGGAATAAGTCTCGCCCCGTAGCCCCGTGTGTGTCATCACCGTATGTGGCATCTAAAGGCTCAAGCCTGTAAAAACCATCCCTTGGTGTATATAAAATATCATATACACCAGGCTCTATTGGTGCTCCAAAAGGTTTACCACCTGACTCTGCGTTTATGACAATCCTTTCTTTGGTATCCCTATCTCTCATACTCAATTTACCAGTAGCATTATTGTAGACAGCTCTTACTTCCATACCATCAGGATCAATATATTTATATGGATTATTATTCGCATAAGCATACCGATTAAAGGTATGAATATTTGTAAACCCAACAGGATCATTCGAGTAGAAATGACCAATGACTGGATCATAGTATCGTGCCTGCATATACAGTAATTGGCTTTATGATCCACAGGGTCAATCTTATTAAAGTAATGATTTAAATGAACGTTTTAGTGATATTAAGTGTTCAATGAATTTAATAAGCAAGTACATCTAGCCCTTTGTGCGCCACTAGGTTGAGTAATTTTAAAGACGCTCCTTTTGGTGATTTCCCACCTTGCTCCCATGATCTAACCGTCGAAGGGCTTGTATTTAAATAAGCAGCAAACACGGCTTGACTAACATGAGCTCTCTCTCGTATTGCTTTTATATGTGCAGCATCATAGCGCTCTATTTCTGGTAGGCATAACACATCAAATTCCCGCATTGTTTGCACATCCATTACACCCGCATCAGTCAACCCTTTTGCGGTGTCGTGCATAACATCTAAAATACTATTACTCATGATTTATTACCTCTATTAATTCACCTGATTCAATGGCTTTTTTGAGTTGAATATCTTAATAACCAAGTAATTCTTTTGCCATCAACTTCAGTGTCTTTAACTCTTTTTTACCTATGTTATCTCGTTGATTTTTAGAAAAACCAAACATGAAGAATGATTTATCACCCACTTTAAACGCAACAATAGTACGAAACCCGCCACGTTTACCTTGGCCTTGAATTGCTGCTCGTTTTTTATAAACATGGCCGCCTAGTTCACCATCATTAAGTCCCTCTCCAAGTTCACGTATCGTCTCTTGCAAAGCATGATCGGTTAAACATTCTTTTTCAGCCCACTTACTGAACCATTTTGATTTAAAGATATACATTTAAATTCCTTACTCTTGGCTAACTATACCACTCAGTATTATAGTTTTCCACGTACAATCACATTATTTAATAACAAAAGAGCATTACCCATTTAATATCAAAGGCTTCAATGTATTGCTCATTGAAGCCTTTGGTTTATCCTGTCGCTATTACAAATATTAACTGCCCACCCAAACGACCCTATTGCCTATAAACCGCAAATCAATAGACATAAAAAACGCCCTTTAAAAGGGCGTTTAATAAAATTAACGGTGGATGTCTGCGTTAATTATCTTACTCTTTTGGGCTAAAAACTTATCTCTTCTTGAATTCAAGTATCAAACTTTAGGATGGGTGTCATCTTTGTTTATTTCTCACTGATGGGGTTTAAATCAACGTAGGCCATGCAACTGAGCACTGCAGTTTCATCTAATAAAAAATAAACTAGACAGCCACTTTAATTGAGCAAATAAAACTGCGCTACTAAGTTTACTCTTTTGGGCTAAAAACTTATATCTTCTTGAATTCAAGTATCAAACTTTAGGATGAGTGTCATCTTTGTTTTGTTGTTTTGTTAGGATGGGTGTCATCTTTGTTTTGTTGAGCGACTAATGCGAAATATGGGTATCCAAGGTGCTCGTCGCGGTAAAGCATGTAAAACAACGATACCAGATGAGCAACAAAATAAGCCAAAGGACTTGGTTAATCGTCAATTTACGGCAGAGC
>NZ_JABCJL010000046.1:0-23142 GCF_012952265.1 Pseudoalteromonas sp. NEC-BIFX-2020_015 | reverse complement strand
TTACGCAGTGTGATTAACAGCATCAAATGTTAAGCAGGCATATCAGAGCGGGTCATTAGCTCAGTTGGTAGAGCAGTTGACTTTTAATCAATTGGTCGATGGTTCAAATCCATCATGACCCACCATCTTTTATTCATTATGAATAACAGCATGGCTCATCGGCGGATTTACGCAGTGTGATTAACAGCATCAAATGTTAAGCAGGCATATCAGAGCGGGTCATTAGCTCAGTTGGTAGAGCAGTTGACTTTTAATCAATTGGTCGATGGTTCAAATCCATCATGACCCACCATCCTGATATTTTTACTGCGATAAGTTTATTCCCACGCCTCGTTTTAAGATTTTTGTATTTCACACATAAAATGCTTTTCAATCAAAAATTATCTGTCTCTTAAATATAAATGCTTTAATCAAATCGGTATTACCGAGCACCACTGTTATTTAGTTTTATATTCTCGTATAATTCACTCTATAAATGCACTGTAGATTAAGTGGTCGAGAAATGAGTTTAGCTCAAACTATTATGCCTGAAGGTTATATCTTTCCTCCTAAACCAGCTCCATTGAATAATGAAGAGCAAGCGCAATACAAAGCACGTATCAAACAATTGCTGATTGATAAAAATGCGGTATTGGTTGCCCATTATTATACTGATCCTGAAATTCAAGCCCTTGCTGAAGAAACCGGTGGTTGTGTTGCTGATTCGCTAGAAATGGCGCGTTTTGGCGCCAAACACGATGCCGACATGATCATTGTAGCGGGCGTGCGCTTTATGGGGGAAACAGCAAAAATACTGACACCTAATAAAACCGTTGTTATGCCAACATTGGCTGCCACATGTTCGCTCGATATTGGTTGCCCAATTGATGAGTTTTCAGCGTTTTGTGATCAGCACCCTGATCGTAAAGTTGTTGTGTATGCAAATACCTCTACTGCTGTTAAAGCACGTGCAGATTGGATTGTTACCTCATCGTGTGCACTTGAGATTGTTGAACACCTTGATGAAATGGGTGAGAAAATTATTTGGGGCCCAGATAAACACCTAGGCGCGTATATTCAAAAGAATACTGGCGCAGATATGATCATGTGGAATGGCGCATGTATTGTTCATGATGAGTTCAAAACAAAAGCACTAAAGGACATGAAAGCGCTTTACCCTGATGCAGGCGTATTAGTTCACCCAGAATCACCGTCCGAAATTGTAGACCTAGCAGATGCTGTAGGCTCAACGAGTCAGCTGATAAAAGCAGCACAAACAATGGATAATAAAAAGTTCATTGTTGCAACAGACCGCGGTATTTTTTATAAAATGCAGCAGTTATGCCCAGATAAAGAATTTGTAGCCGCACCAACAGCAGGTGAGGGCGCAACCTGTAAAAGTTGTGCACATTGCCCATGGATGGCAATGAACGGCCTTAAAGCGATTGAGGAAGCATTACTAGATGCAACAGGTAAAGAAGTATTTGTAGATATGCAGCTACGTGAGGGCGCACTTAAGTCGCTTAATCGTATGCTCGACTTCTCAGCTTCACTACAACGTTAAGCCAAGTTAAACAGAAAAGGCCGCTGATATCACTATTAGCGGCCTTTTTGTTTGTTTACTAGGCAGTTAAAGCACAAATAAGAAAAACACCTTGCACCACTGGACGCTATTTCATACTATTACGCCGCGTTACCAAATGGTAACCTGCGGAGGGATGGCTGAGTGGCTGAAGGCGCACGCCTGGAAAGTGTGTTTAGGTTTATCCCTAACGAGGGTTCGAATCCCTCTTCCTCCGCCATTATTCAATATTAGGACGCCTCATGGCGTCCTTTTTTGTGCCAGTTTAAATGCTTTCGTGGTAAATATGAGTTACAACTTACTGGCTTTAGGGTCAAGCTAGTGAGTTTAAACACTCATTCGGTGCTAAATTTATCCTGTAGGCTTTAAAAGCGTTTAGGATAAATTTCTACCGTAATTATAGGCTGTAGGAATTTAAAACTAATCAATACAGATGACTTGATTACGTCCAGATTCTTTAGCCTTATAAAGAGCGAGATCGGCTTGCTTAACGAGATCCTTATAGTCGCTTTGGTGCTGATATTCAGACACACCTAAAGAGACTGTTACAGTGAGCGTGTGTGTTTTATGAGTAAGCTTAATATCACTTATTGCCAAACGAAGTTTTTCAGCTAAGTGGCTAGCTTGCTGTTTATTCGTTTCAGGTAAGAATATCAAAAACTCTTCTCCTCCCCAACGAGCTACTTTATCCATACTCCTGATTGAGCTTTGTAGCGTATTTGCCACTTTTTGCAAAACAGTGTCACCATAGTCATGCCCATATGTATCGTTGAGTGTTTTAAAGTGGTCAATATCAAGTAAAATAACGCTAAATGTGTTTTTGTTACGGCTAACTCGGTTCATTTCCAATTGAAAAATATCATGCAGTGCTCTACGGTTAAATAAGTCAGTAAGTTGATCGCGAATTGCGAGTTCTTTTACTTGAAGGTAAGCGGAGTTCTTTAAACGATACGCAATATAGATAAAGGTAATGAGTAATATACTAAATGCGATCAGGCCATATAAACGTAAAATTGCGTTTTCGTTACGGATTTGCACGAGCTTAGCTTCAATCAATGATTTTTCTTTTGATGCAAGATCATATGCGGCTTGTGATTGATCAAATTTTTCTTTTGCGGTTAAGGTCGTGCTTTCATCGTTAAGCGCTTTGTATTCAATCATTAGTTCTAATGCGCGTTTGTAATTACCCAAAGATTGATAGTTTTCGATCATAGGAGGGTAATTTTCTAAACGTTTAATGAGTTGACTCTCACCTGTAAATATCTGGTGAGCCTGTTCAAAGTAGTCGGCGGCAAGCTTATGGTTGCCCAGACTTTGGTTACTTTGTGCAAGGTTGCTTATAACAGTGGGTTTATGAATTAAATCATTGTTTTTATCGGTGATATCAAAAGCGTTGAGATAATATTTAATAGCCTTTTGATGTTGTCCTAATTCAGCATAAATAGTGCCTTTATTAATGATTATCGCAACACGATCAAAAATATTATGAAAATGAGCTACGCGTTCAGCTTCATTTATTGCAATTAAAGCGTCTTCATATTGCTTTTTATCAACGTACATAGCGGCTAAATTTGCATATAACTCGGTAAGGAGTAAATGATTTTTCGGGTAGGCGTCTATTGCCTGTTGGGTATATTCAATGGCTTTATCGTAATTTTTCATATAAAAATTAGTAAAACCTAGGCCAATTAATATTTTTGGTGATGCATGTCCTTGAATATCAATTTGTAGGCGGTAGGCATTTAAAATACTATCGAGTCCATTAACCATTTTACCTTGTCTGACGAGTGTAATTCCGTATGAGTAATGAGTCATACTAGCAGCAAGCTGTTTATTATCAGCATAGTGGATTGCTTTAAATAAGTGTATTTCGGCTTCATTAAATTTACCTTGTCGATATTTCATCAGGCCAAGGTTGTTATAAAGCAAATAAGTTGTATTTTGCTTAAGCTCAGCATCTAATAAATATGAGATATCACTGTTTAGTGACTGCTCATAATGCCAGTTTTTATCTTCATTCATAAATGTGAGCCAAACTATCATTAATTCAGCTTTTTGTTCCGTTGTTTGGGCAGCAGAATAAGTTGTTTTTAATAGCTGGTAGGCTAGCTCCGTCTTACCAAGTTTTTTAAGGGTTTTTATTTCATTGAGCTGATTTTCAGTCGCTAATTGTTCATTTGCATAGCTGCCATTAACAAAAAATAAGAGTAATAATATTAAAATACGTTGTCGTACCATTTTATTTCCATACTAGAAAGTGTTTTGAGTGTAATTATTGTGTAAAGGCTTTACGAAGAGGTTTATTGAACTGTCATTAATTGAAAAGCAGTAGTATAAATTAATCGTACAAAGCGGCTTGTTGCCGCTTATGTTTATAACGTTAAGAGATTAATAACGTTTTTTAGGTGCTTTTAGCTGTGAGTCAAACTCATCAGGGAATAAGATGGTGCCGTCATCGTCTTCCGTTGGGAATACGGCAATCAACAAATCATCTTCTTCAAGGCCCGGTGTCCAACGAGTACGCCAATCTTGCAGATTAATAGCTTTAGCTGTACAGTTTTCCCATTCGCCTGTTGCCCAAGCTTCAGCATAAATACGTTCCGGCCAAACTGGTACGCAATCATCGTCTTCATTTGCTAACATTACGCAGCCATCGTCGTCGTTTAAAATCCATATTTGCTTGTATTCTTGAACGGTTTCAAACATAAACGCCAGTCGTTTTTTTGCTCCTAGATTCAGGGTCAACTCGAACTTTTCATTTGCAGCGGCGGTTGCATCATTCATATATAAATTCACTTTTGATTGGCTTGGTTATGTATTAAGTATATTGACTAATATGACAACGTGTCGATCAGTCAACATTTTATTTAATGGCATTGAAAATATCATCTGCAAGTAATGCTAATGCATCGGCATCGCGATTAGTTAAAGCATAAGTTCTTAATCCGTATAAACTCATTGCAAAAAAACGTGCAAGTTGTTGAGCGCTTCGCACATTTTGGATCTCATTTTGACTTTTTGCACGAGAAAATTGCTGGGTAAGGGCATTTTCATAAGCATTTAAATTGGCACTAAGTACCTCATTAATTTGTGCATCTTGACCTTCAACTTCGCTAATGCTTTTAGTGAGCAAGCAAACTTTCATGGCATCGCCAGTGATACATTCGCTGACGATAGAGTCTATATAGCATCTTAAATTGGGTAATACCGGTTGGGTAGGGCAAAAAAGCGCGGTAAATTGTTCGTTACGATCGGTTTGGTATTGTTCAATTGCAGCTAAAAAAATGCCTTTTTTATTACCAAACGCAGCATACAATGAGCCCGGATGCAGTAATGTTACCTGGGTTAACTTTTGCATACTGGTTTTGGCATAGCCAAATTGCATAAACGCAAGCATGGCTTGACGCAATACAAATTCGCGGTCAAATTCGGCGACTCTCATGGCACTCTCATTTACTATTAATGAGCATAGTTTACTTAATCTTGAACAAATATTCAAAAAAAGGGTTGAATATTTATGTGTACGCCCTTATCTTGAATGTACACTCAAGATAAGGATTAACAATAATGACGACTGAATTACTGCTTCCGTTTAAACTAAACAGCACAATAGAATTAAAAAACCGTATATTAATGGCGCCACTAACGCGTTGTATGGCAGATGAAAACTTAGTACCAAATCAAGCTATGGTTGAATATTACGCACGCCGTGCCGAAGCTGGTTTGATTATCAGCGAGGCGACTATTATTCGCCCTGACGCACAAGGCTACCCAAATACACCGGGGTTATTTACAAGTGAACAAATTCAAGGTTGGCAAAAAGTAACTGATGCTGTGCATGCAAATGGCGGTAAAATTTTTGCTCAGCTTTGGCATGTTGGCCGTGTGGCACATCCGCATTTTTTTGATGGAGAAGTGCTAGCCCCATCTGCAATTGGTATTGAAGGGTCTGTACCACGAATGCGTGAACTGACGTATCAAACTCCAAAAGCAGCGACGTCTGAAGATATTCAATCATTGATAGCAGATTATGCAAAGGCCGCTGAAAATGCAGTTGAAGCTGGATTTGACGGTGTAGAGATACATGGTGCGAATGGTTATTTGATTGATCAGTTTTTACATTATGCGGCCAATGAGCGTGAAGACGAATACGGTCAAACACCAGAGAATATGTCGCGTTTTGCGCTTGACGTTGTTGATGCAGTTATAAGTGCTATAGGGACAGATAAAACGGCATTACGTTTATCGCCGGGAGCTTACTTTAATATGAGTGAAGATAATCGCGATAAAGCAGTATTTGATTATTTGTTAGCGCAATTAAACACGCGCCAGTTAGCTTATTTACATGGTGGTATTTTCGACGATAGCATGCGTTTTGCAAGTCTTGAAAATATGACAACATCTGAGTACCTTAGAGCTAATTATAGTGGCACATTGGTTGGTGTTGGTAGCTATAGCTTCGAGAGTGCAAAAGATGCGATTGAAGAAAATAGATTTGATCTCATCGCAATCGGGCGTCCGTTTATAGCTAATCCAGACTACGTCAGTAGAATTTCTCAAGGTAAAGAGTTGGTTGCATATGATGATGCAATGCTAGCAGAACTAATATAAACATTTTGGCGTAACGAAGGTTACGCTACCTTAATACAAAATGATGGTTTTACACGTGTGAAATCAATCATTCGCCTTTTTTTTATTAAATACTTTATACTCTCTTTAATAACCAGTTTAGAGAACGTAAATTGTTGGCTATAAAGCACATTAATGGCGTATTTACGCAGTTTGCTCATTCACGCTATATATTATCATTGCGCGAAGCGTTTATTGCGTTGCTCCCATATTTTGTGTGCTCTGCATTAGCCATTTTAGTGCTTAATGTTGCGGTAAATTTTTCGTTCATAACATCAGCCGACTTTATCTACAAGACGGTACAGCAAAGCTCTCTCGTTATTTTAACCTTATTTCCTGTTATGGTTGTTATTTCTGTTGGTTACCATCTTTCTAAAAACCTAGGTAACAGCGCCGTTGTTGGTAGTATATTAGGGCTGGTCACATTTTCCATTCATAGTGATTTTTTAATTTTTTCAGATGGTATTTTTACGGTAGATGGTACTGGTGCCTCAGCTTATGCGGTGTTGGTTCCTTCATTAAGCAGTTATTTATTGATGCTAGGGCGTAGGTTTATACCTATGTCATTTTTTGATTTACCACTACTGAGTGAGTTTTTAAAAGAAAAACTGTTACTTATTTTACCTTTTGCATTTGCTTTTTTCGCATTATTTTTGATCCTCCCAATCATAGAAAGCGTTGTGCATTACGTCGTAGTATATTTAGTCCCAGTGGATAGCCAAAGTAGTGTGGCGTTACAACTATTTAACCGAATGCTTATAATACATGGCTTTTGGTTTTTCGGTGTGCATGGTGACAATGTGTATTCTATGATGTTTGAACAAACATTTATTAGCAAAGATATTTTCCCAGGCTTGTCGGCACAAACCTTTTACGATACTTTTGTGTTGATTGGTGGCACTGGAGGTTTTATAGGATTAATTGTTGCCTCGTTCTTTTTGGCCAAGGGGAGTCATGAAAAGAATATAGCGCGCATATCACTCCCTTTTTCATTGTTTAATTTTTGCGAAATAATTTTATTTGCGCTACCAATTTTTTTAAATCCATTGTTACTGATCCCGTTTATTTTAGTCCCTTGTTTTAACTTTGTGGTTAGCTATACAGTGATTTCAGCGGGCGCGGTGGGTTACCAAGATGTCAGTATTAGCTGGATGACACCCACTATAATCAATGGCAGTATGGTCGGTACAGATCTGGTTGCGCCTATTTTACAAGTATTTTTAATTATCTGTAACGCATGTATTTATTACCCATTTTTACGTTTAAGCAGTGAGCGAAATAACTACCAATTAGCGTTTAATAAATTGAGTAGTAAACTTAATATGAGTGAACGCTTTGCGGCTAAATCTGAGCAACGCTTTATAGAGCAGCAACGCCAAAGTAGTGTTTCTTCTGCGCATTTAACACACGTTTTAAATACCATATCACAGTCACGCTTAGCGCTTTATTATCAGCCTCAAATAGATATACAAACAGGTCATGTAAATGGCTACGAAGGATTATTAAGATTAATAAAAAGAGATGGTTCGATCACCGGGCCTTACTTTCTAGATACGCTAGTCGCACATAAACAAACAGACATAATAGACCGTTGGGTGATTGAGCAAGCCCACCGAGATTTAATGCAATGGAGCAATGTTGGGTTTAAACCAACAATTAGTATTAACGTTAATCCAGACGTATTAACGAATAAATCTATGATCAATAAAATATGTGATTTATTTATCGATTTTCCTGATCAACTAAAAATTGAAATCGTTGAATCTAGCTACTTAACTCAGCAAACACTTGTAACAGAACATATTGAAAAGCTGAGGGAAAATAATATAGAAACGGTACTTGATGATTTTGGTACAGGTTATTCAAGCTTATCTATGCTTGCTAATCTTCCTGTGAAGCATGTAAAACTAGATAGGCAATTTTTATTACAATGTGAGCAACCCGCAGGGCGAGTGTTATATCAACAAGTGACTCAGATATTTGCAAAGCTTGGCTTTTCTGTTGTTGCAGAAGGGATTGAAACAGAAGCTGAGTTAGCGTGGGTTAAAAGTTTAGGGATCGAAACGGCACAAGGGTGGTTATACGCCCCCGCATTACCTAAAAATGAGGCTCAGCATTTTGTGCCAAAGCCGATTGAATAGGGCGTGTTTATTTTTGAAGTAGAATTTCAGCTCTGTGTTTGGTTTTTACTTAAGCAACTTGATTGTAAACTTGACGCTGCGATGCAATCGCTCCTAGATTGAAGCGGTTTTAAGAATTAAAGCCCAAAACGCCCCGCCTTCTTTGTTTATGCCATAAATAAGACACACTAGTTTCATTTTTTCGTAAGATAAACGCCCCTTTTTTGTCATCAAGCATCGCCATACTGTTCCCGCATACACAATAACAATTGCAAATGGGACAATAATGCGCACTCTTACTAAAAAAACATCTCTTAGCTTGGCACTTGCTTTAGCTTTTTCTTCAATGGGTTATGCAAATGAGGCTGAGATTGAAGAGATCACCGTCGTCGCAAAACCGACCAGTTATGCCAATAATGTAATTGAACCTGCTATGCTAGAGCAACAAAGCTCAGTATCAAGCGTTTTGTCAGTGATTGATAATTTGCCGGGGATCAGCATTAACGAAGGCGATGCATTCGGTGGTGATGATTGGTCAACCACGATCACAATGCGTGGCTTTAGTATTGACGGCAACCAACAACAATTGGGTATGACGATTGATGGTATTCCAAATGGTGGGTCTAATTATGGTGGTGGTGCAAAAGCGAACCGTTACCTTGATAGCGAAAACTTAGCGACAGTAGAAGTCGGCCAAGGGACGTCAGATATTGCCTCGGCGTCATTAGAAGCGCTAGGCGGTACGTTTAATTTTGTGAGTAAAGATCCAACCCTTGAGCGCAATACGACTTTTGCTTATACGCAAGGAGATCACAATGCGACGCGCTTTTATATAAAGCATGACACAGGGACCTTGTTCGATAATACCCAAGCTTACGCTAGTTATTCACAAACAAATACCAGCCGCTGGATAGGTGATGGCAGCAATGGTGGTAAAGATAACCAGCACGGCGAAATAAAGTTTGTATCAAACTTTTCAGCACTGACAGTGACAGGGCGTTTATCTTACGATGATGTAAGTGAAACAAACTATAACAGTGTGAGTTTAAAGCAATTTGCACAGACACCAGATTGGGATCAATTAACGTGGAATTGGACCGGTGTGCCGCATTTTGATCAAATGTTTGCAGAAGGTTGGGGCACATTACGTGAAAACACTTTAGGGTATGTAAAGTTTGAATATGCCATTTCACCGTCGTCATTACTCACAGTTAGCCCGTATTATCATAAAAACTCGGGACGCGGTGATTGGATCCCGCCTTATTTAACATCCCCTGTTGATACTGATGGTAAGCCAACAACACTAGGCGGTAAAAATGCTGGGTCATACGGTTTTGCAGACAGTCAAGGTAACCCACTCACACCTGATGCAAACTGCAAAGAGACGCTAAGCTGGCCATGGGATTCAGGCACGGGTTTAAACCCTGCTTGTTATCCAGATACTGCCACACCTGTCATGTCATATCGACACACTCATTACAATAAAGACCGTTTAGGTCTTACTGCTGATTACAAGTTGACTTTGGGTATGCACGATATTGAAGCCGGTATATGGCTTGAGCAAACTGATCGTGATGAATCGCGTGATTGGCATAAAGTGATTGACGCGCGTATTTATCATCATTTTGATAGCACACCTTACTGGACTCAGTATAAAAATACTTTTGAAACAGATACTTTCAAGTGGTACATCCAAGACGCAATGACGGTGGGTGATTTCACATTTAATATTGGTGCCAAACAATATTTAGTCGAACTGCAGAAGTATGATCATTTTGAAGCAGTACGATCAGATAAAATAAACAGCGATTCAGATGTATTATTTAGTGCCGGCGTATTGTATCAACTAAACAATAGCACAGAGTTATTTGCAAGTTTTAGTGAGAATTTCTCGGCAATTAAAGACGGTGTACTTGAACGTGATGGTTCAACGCTAAATGAAATCAAACCAGAGACGGCCGAGAATATTGATTTTGGTGTGCGTTACAACGCGGATCGCTTAAGTTTAACTGCAACGGCTTATTCAATCGCATTTGATAATCGTATTACTTTTATAGCGCCTGGTAGCGGTAGTGATGGCATCGATTACACAGTAGGAACGAATGGTTCATACATTAATGTTGGCGGCATTGACTCACAAGGTGTTGAGTTATCTGCAAGCTATATGCTGACAAATGAGTGGAACATTTATACCTCTTACACTAGTAATAGCTCAGAATACGCATCGCATGATCCAAGTGCTTATGATGCAAACGGGGTGATCCTTAAAGATGAAGATGGTAATGATGTGTCGCCAAGCTTTAAAAAAGGGGACGATGTAATTGATTCGCCAAGTGATATGTTTGTAATCTCTACAGACTACTACAGTGGGGATTTTCGTTTTGGTATATCAGCTAAGTACACGGGGGAACGCTTAGGTGCATTTTTAAATGAGCAAACTCGTGCTCGTAACAACGTTGATGGTTACACAGTACTAGATATCAATGCAGGCTATGCGGCAGACGTTAATGCAGGGCCATTTAAATCGATAGATATTGCTTTTGCTGTGACTAACGTGACTGATAAACAGTATTTATCTGGTGGTACAGGTAATGGCTCTACGTACTTTATTGGCGCACCGCGAACTGCAGCGCTGACATTTACAGCAACATTTTAATACCTAAATTCAAGATAATAAGAAACCCATCAATGATGGGTTTTTCTATAAGGAATAATATGAAACGTATCATATCGCTGTATTTGTTCATTGTATGCGTTGTTGTCAGTAAGGGGATCTGCGCCAGTGATAATGTCGTGCTGGTAACGCTTGATGGTGTGCGCTGGCAAGAAGTGTTTAATGGCGCAGATGAAAAGCTCATCAACAATACTGATTTTGTTAAAAATCCAGAGCAATTAAATAAAATGTTTTGGCACAAAGAGCCTCGTATTCGCCAAAAATTGTTAATGCCATTCATTACCCAGCAGGTTGCTAAACAAGGGGTGATTATCGGTGATAGAAATAATGGCTCGAGGATGTCGGTCGCTAACCCATGGTATTTTTCATACCCTGGGTATAACGAAATTCTAACTGGGAGTGTTGACGAAGAGATCAACAGTAACGATAAAGTTGTCAATCCTAATAAAACAATTTTAGAGTTATTACATCACCAACCTAAATATAAAAACAAAACGGCCTTATTTGGTAGCTGGGATGTATTTCCGTTTATTGTCAATGCAAAGCGCAGTGGTGTTTATGTTAATGCTGGGTTTATGCCAATTGACGATGATTTATTTGCTGATGCAGCCCTATTAAATGCGTTACAAAAAGAGATCCCAAGTCCATGGCACAATGTACGATTAGATAGCTTTACGTATCGTTTTGCTAAAGCCTACATGCTGGCTAAAAAACCAAAACTATTGGTGATTAGTTTAGGTGAAACGGATGATTTTGCGCACGATGGTCATTATGATCACTATCTAAAATCTGCAAAGCAAAGTGATGCGTTTATACAGGATTTATGGCAAACCATTCAGTCAACCCCAGGCTATCAAAACAATACAACGCTTATTATTACCACAGATCATGGTCGTGGCAGTAACGCTAATGATTGGCAACATCACAGTTCAAAACAAGCAATGGCGCAATCTGAGCAAGGTAAAAAAGCATTTCCTGAAGGAATTGTTGGTTCAGAACACATTTGGCTTGCAGCCATAGGCCCAGATATTAAACGCCAAGGGTTATTAAAAACCACAACGCAGCTTAAGCAAAAACAAATAGCAGCCACAATTTTAAAAGTGCTTGGCCAAAACCCGTATCGTATAAACCCAACTATGGCAGATGCAATTGATGAGGTATTAAAATGAAGCAACTAGCTAAGGCGGTTGTGTTGCTGAGTGTATTTATGAGTTTTACAGTATTGAGTAATACGACAAAGCTAGTAATGCAAAACACACCACAAAAAATATTGTTTGGTTCGTGTGGGCATCAAGACAAAGATATTCCTATTTTTGATGCTATTAATAAAGAAGAGGGAGATCTGTTTATTTTTTTAGGTGATAACATTTATGGTGATACTAACGACATGACAGTATTAGCCGATAAATACCAGCGATTAGGCGCAAAATCAGGGTTTAAAACCTTAACAGCTAAAACGCCGATAATAGCCATGTGGGACGATCATGATTACGGGCAAAATGATGCAGGTAAAGAATACCCGCACAAAGAAGCATCTCGTCAAATCATGCTTGATTTTTGGCAAGAGCCAGCAGGTTCAAAACGCCGAACACGCCCTGACGGGATTTATACATCGTATATGTACGGCGCAGGGGATCAAACAATTCAGGTTATAATGCCAGATTTACGTTGGAACCGTGATGCGTTAAACCATGTTAGTGAACTTGAATATTACACAAAGCGTAAATTAGCCAATCAAGGACCTTACAGTCCTTCGACAGTTAAAAATGCATCTATGCTTGGCGAAACACAATGGCAATGGCTTGAGAAGGAGCTAATAAAGCCCGCGAAGATAAAAATAATAGCCTCAAGTTTGCAGCTTTTACCTGATTTTACAGGGTGGGAGTCATGGGCTAATTTTCCAAACGACCGCGCGCGTTTATTTACGTTGATTAAAAAGCATAAAGTAAATGGTGTGATCATCATCAGTGGCGACACCCACTGGGGAGAGATATCTCAATATACCGAGCAACTAGATTACCCGTTAACTGAAATGACCAGCTCAGGGTTAACAGAAAAATGGAAAGATGTGAGCCCAAATAAACACCGCGTTGGGGATTATACACATGAAGTAAATTACGGCGGTTTAAGTATTGATTGGCTAAAAACTGATCCCGTTATTTCGCTGAGCTTAAAAGGTATTGAGGGCAAAGTGATAATGCAAAGTCAATTTTCATTGTCGAGTATTAGCCCTTATAAATAAGTAAGTTCGCACAGTGCGACAATGCTCTGTGCGTTTAAATTTAAAGCTAACCACCTGATTTATTAATGCCAATTTGCGACAATGGCTACCCCTGTAATTGAAAATATCTTACACTGTTTTTATCTCAAGCAAGGACAGTGTCGCAATGCTAAATATTATTCAATCTAATCGTATGGAAGCACTCCAAGCGCAGTTTCATCACCTTTTAAGCGTTAACCCATTACAAAGCCCATTCGATAAAGAAGTGGTGTTGGTGCAATCGCCGGGTATGTCGCAGTGGCTTAAAATTGGCTTAAGCGAAAGTTTAGGAGTGGCGGCACAGGTAGACTTTCCGTTGCCGTCGAGTTTTATTTGGCAGCTTTATCAGCAATTATTGCCTAATGTACCAAAAGAGTCGGCTTTTAATAAGCCAAACCTTGCGTGGAAGCTGTTTGCCATTTTACCTAATTGCATAGATGAGCCATTATATTTACCGCTCAAAACTTATTTAGAAGGTGACATAGATGGTCAAAAAACCTTTGCCTTATGCGAAAAAATAGCCGATGTGTATGACCAATACTTAATGTATCGACCGCACTGGATTGCCACATGGGATAGTGGTAAAGATGAGCTTGACGATGTTGATGTCGGTATTGCGCCGTGGCAGCCTGATCTGTGGCGTAAAATTGTTGCGCAAAGCAAAGCGCTTGATCAAAGCCAATTTCATCGTGCGAATATGCAGGGACAGTTACTAGCCGCGCTTGAAAAAATGGACAGCCGTTTATTACCAAAGCGGATTAGCTTATTTGGTATTTCTGCAATTGCCAGTTCACAGCTCGACGTGTTTGATGCATTGAGTAAAAAAACCGAGGTTTTTTTATTCTTCTTTAATCCCAGTGAGCATTACTGGGGCGATATTATTGATGAAAAAACGGCGGCAAAAATTGCAGCTAAATATGCAAAAATGCCCCTGCTCGAAGCACAGCAAAAAAAGCATACCCAACCAGATGAAGATTATTATTTTATCGGCAACCCCTTGCTATCATCGTGGGGAAAGCTGGGTCGCGATTATTTTGAGCAACTCATTCAACGCGATGCCCGTTGGATAGATGGCTTTATAGACGTATTTGACAACACCTTACTTGGGCAAGTACAAAGTGAAATTTACCAGCTCGCATTTAAAGGTGAATCGCTCACTGATAATAAAGCGTGGTTTATAAACAACGAAGGTAAGTTGCCCGTTAGCACCAGCGACACCAGTATAACATTGAGTGATTGTCACACCCCGCTCAGAGAAGTTGAGCGACTGCACGATTATCTGCTTAATTTATTTAGTCAAAACCCTGCGCTGACACCAAAAGATATCATTGTAATGATGCCTGATGTAGGCACTTATAGCCCCTACATTGAAGCTGTATTTGGTGGCGCACAAGGTAGCCGATTTATTCCATATGCGCTTGCCGATTTAGCCATAGAGCAAGAAAAACCCGTACTCAGTTCATTTGCCAGTTTAGCTAATTTACCGTTTTCGCGCTTTGGCGTGTCAGATATTCTAGATTTATTACAAGTAACTCAAATAGCTGAAAAGTTCGCTGTCGAGCCGCATGAGTATGAGCAAATTCAATATTGGCTTGAGCGAGTAGGAGTGAAATGGGGGATTGATGCGCAACACAAACACAGCTTTGACTTGCCAGCTATTGATTTAAATACCTGGCAACATGGCCTAAATCGCTTATTACTGGGTATTGCACAGCGAGATGAACTGTGCCCATTTAATGGAATATACAGTGCTGATGAAGTCGAAGGCATGGCGCTGGATACACTTAATAAATTAGTGCACTTTATTGATGTACTTCAGCGTTTTAAAGTATTACTTACCCCTGATGATACATTAACTAACAAAGCCCATATTCTTAATGAATTGCTCGCGAGTATTTACGAAAGTGAAAGTGACGACAGCTGGGATTTACTGGTGTTACAAAGTGTTCTTGAGTCATTGCAAAAGCACCATGAAAATGGTGATTACACGAACAATGTTTCGCAGCGGATAGTGAGCTACTTAATTAAGCAAGGCATACAAGAAAAAGGCGTAGGCCAGCGGTTTTTAGTAGGCCAAGTAAACTTTTGTACATTAATGCCGATGCGGGCTGTGCCTTTTAAAGTGGTGTGCATGTTAGGGTTAAATGACGCCGACTACCCGCGGTCAGTGCAACCGATTGGTTTTGATTTAGTACCTTACTCTAAAAAGCAAAAAGGTGACCGATCACGTAAATTGGATGATCGCTACCTGTTTTTAGAAGCGTTACTGAGCGCCCGCGATAATTTATATATGAGCTATATTGGTCGTTCGTGTTTTGATAACCAACCACGTATGCCATCAACCTTGGTCAGCGAGCTGTTAGAGTACATAGGCCGTAGTTTTGAGTTTGACGAACCCTCAGCACACACATTGCCCGAGTGCTTGATCAGCAAACAGCATTTACAGCCATTTAATAGTCAGTATTATCAAGTGAATGCTGTTGGTGATGAAAATGCAGGCAAGAGTGTACTGTCAAATCACAGCTATAATCCTGTATGGCTACCAGCCCAAGCAATTGCGCCACAGCCCGTTACAGCGCTTGATATTAGCCCGCCTGATGTGCTTGAACTGGACGCGTTTATTCGCAGTGTTTGTAACGCCCAAGAGAGTTTTTACCAACAAAGCTTAGGCCTGCGTTTACCGCAATTTAACGAAGTTGCCAAAGACGAAGAACCGTTTAGTTTAGATGCGTTAAGACGGTACTTTTATTTAGATGAAATACTCGAAGCCGCGATCTTTGAACAACCCCTGTGCCGTGAGCAAATATTGCAACGCGGTGAATTACCGCAAGCAAATGTGGGGGAGCTAATTTTTGAAAGCATGCAGCATCGTGTTGACGCACTTGCAGGACAGGTTAAAGAGCACATTAAAGGCGGAAATAACGAACCCATTGAAGTCGCGCTCATTCTAAATAATGGCAATACAGCGACTCAGTTACAAGGGTGGCTCAATCATGTTTATCAGCAAAAACAGGTGTTTTATCGCAGTGCCAGCATTAAAGCCAAAGACTTAATAAAAGGCTTTATTTATCATCTTGTAGCACAGTGTATGGATCAAGGTGTTGAAACCCTATTATTGGGACTTGATAAACAAATTAGTTTTGCACCCATAGATAAAGCCGACGCTTACCCATTATTGCAAGAGTGGTTTAGATTGTATGGCGCACTGCGTAAAGAGCCTGTGGCGTTTTTTCCGGTCAGTGGTTATGAATACGTAAAAACAGGCGGCGATATTAACAAAGCAATCAGTAAGTTTAGCCCACAATACATAGGGCGCGGCGAGGGCGAAAACCCTTACATTCGCTTAACCACGCAGTCACTCACTGATTGCCAAGATGAATTTATACTTTGGAGCGATAAATTACTCGCCCCATTATTTGCACACGTAAAGGAGAGTGATTATGCAAGCGCTTAACCCACTCACAATGCCACTTGCCGGACAAAGCTTGATTGAAGCCAGTGCTGGTACTGGTAAAACCTACACAATTACAGGTTTATATTTACGCTATTTATTAGGAATGCAAATCGCGCATGACGCGCAATCTGCATTAAATACGCCTTTAAGTGTTGAGCAAATATTAGTAGTAACGTTTACTGATGCCGCCACCCAAGAAATAAAAGACCGAGTACGTTCACGTATTATCGCCGCCCGCGATGCATTACTTGGACAACACACCGATGACATGTTGATTAACTGTGTTATAGCCGTAATAGACGATAAACACCGCGCTTTTGATTTACTTGACGCTGCGGCTAAATCAATGGATGAAGCTGCCATATTTACCATCCATGGTTTTTGTCAGCGTATGTTAAAACAACATGCGTTTGAATCGGGGGTTGCTTTTAACCTAGAGTTTATTTTAGATGAACGCGACATATTACTTGAAACTATTAAAGATTTTTGGCGTGCGTTTGTGTATCCACTCAATAAAGAAAAAACGGATGCCATTTTAGACATATTTGCCGCACCTGAATCGTTATTTAGTCAAGTAGCAAGTTTGCTTAATAAAGGCAATGCGCAGATCACCCCGCAAATAAAATTGGATGATGTGTGGCAAGCCCGCGAACACTATTTAGCAAAAGTGCCTAGCTTTAAAAAAGCATGCCTTGAAAGTGAATTTATAAATGCTGTTAAAAGCTCTGGTTTAAGTGGCTCAAAAACCCCCGCTCGAAAAGGTAGCCTAGCCGCACTTGAAGCATTTTGTATTGGTGATGACGAATTTTTTGAATTTGGTACAAGCAAATACTCATTTGAGGTGTGGAGTACAGATAATTTAAGTGATGTAAGTAATTATAAAAAAAATCAGCCTTTGTTTTCCCACCCGTTATTGATCCAATTTGATCAATTAGCGGCGCTCAATAACACGGTTAACTCAGGACTTGCCATTGCAATTGTTCAACATGCAGCAAGTTGGGTGAAAAAAGCCATTGTTAAACGTAAGCAAGAGCAAAGCGTTATTACCCCTGATGATTTACTAACAAATTTGCATGGCGCTCTAAATACAGAGCAGGGCGACGTACTGGCACAAAAAATTGCCCAGTTGTTCCCTGTTGCAATGATTGATGAGTTTCAAGATACGGATCCAATTCAGTATGGTATTTTTAGCCATATTTATGCGCAGGAAAATACCACATTTGCGATGATTGGCGACCCTAAACAAGCTATTTATGGCTTTAGGGGCGCAGATATTTTTACTTACATAGGCGCAAAACACGCTGTTGATGCACATCAGCAATTTACGTTAGGTACAAATTACCGTTCTAGCCACGATGTGGTCGAAAGTGTTAATCGTTTATTTAGTAAATACGATAATAGCTTTATTTATAATGACGCGATCCCGTTTAACCGTGTTGATGCACAAGGTAAGAAAGCCGAAAAATCATTTTTAATTGATGGACAACCAGCGACAGCATTTGAGTTTAGTGTATTTGTAGACACCGCTGCCGATGAAAAAAATAAACCGACTAACAAAGGGGTTGGGCAACATCACCTAGCGGCGCATTTTGCAAATAAAATAGTGTTGCTACTAACGCAGGCGCAAGAAGGGCGCGCATGCATAGGTAAAACGCCTATTACAGCCGCTGATATTTGTATTTTGGTGCGTGACCGTGTTGAAGCACAAATAATGAAAAAAGCACTAAGTGATGCCAAAATTGCTAGCGTGTACTTATCCCGTGAAAGTGTGTTTAGCCAAGAATTAAGCCATCATTTACTTAACTTTTTATCAGCGTTACATGGCCAGTATGATGAGTCACTTCTGCGAGGCGTGTTAGCAGGACCGCTATTTTGCCTAAGTTATAACGATATTTATGCATTGGCTGATGATGAAGCGCAATGGCAAGAGCACTTAAACTTTTTTGCGCAATTGAGCCTTATTTGGCACAAACAAGGCGCGATGGCGATGCTTGAACGGCTGTTAACGCATAACCAGCTCAGCGCCAAATGGCAAGGCTTAGGGTATAACGTTGAACGCTGGCTTACCGACTTTCGCCACTTAGGCGAAATACTTCAGCAAAAACAAATTGAGCTTGAAGGGACATTGCGTTTATTGCGCTGGTTTGCACAAAAGGTGAGTCAACAAGACGGTGAAGCGGTACAAGTTCGTCTTGAAAGCGACGCTAATTTAGTAAAAATAGTCACTATGCATGCGTCAAAAGGGCTTGAATATCCGCTGGTCTTTATGCCTTTTGCCAGTGCTTACCGCGAAACAAAAGACGCGCTTTATCATAAAGAGGGTCAACTTATTTATGACTTAAGTAAAAATGACGATGCGTTACAAGAAGCTGAAAAAGAGCGCCTAGCGGAAGATTTACGCTTGTTATATGTGGCATTAACACGCGCTGTTCATTATTGTGCAATTGGTATGTACAACTTAGGGCAAGGGCAAAGCAGTCGTTTGGCCATTCAAAGTAGTGCATTAGGGCATGTACTATTTGCCGGGCTTGATATAACGAGCAGTTTAGTGTGGCGGACACATTTAAATGAGTTTTGCGAACAAAATAGCGCGATGCACTATGCGCAATTTACCAGTGAAGAACTACAAACACAGGGCACATTGACGCTTTTATCAAGCGAGCTTGAAGGGCAAACACTTGAAGTAAACCATGTTCGTGCAACCATAGAGCGTGATTGGCGAGCAACCAGCTTTAGTGCATTGAGTTTTAAAAAGCATAGCGACCACATTGCCCCAGGGCGCAGTGATGAAGATCATGAAACAGACGACTTTGCATCGCAGCTACTTGATGCGCAAACTGAGATTCAATCACCGTATAGTTTTCCTAAAGGGGCAAAACCAGGTAGTTGTTTACATGAAATTTTTGAGCAAATTGATTTTACTAGCCCAGAGCAGCACCCGTTAAATGATGAGCAAGATTTAGCGCAAGTAGTCGCGCGCAACTTAGATAAATACCATATTAGCGAGCAGTGGCAACATACCACTGAACAATGGATACTCAATGCGTTAAATTGCCCGCTTAACAACACTGGGTTAAGTTTAAGCACGTTGTCACCAAACCAATGCCTTGTAGAAATGGAGTTTAACTTACCGCTTAGTAGTTTAAGTGCAAAAAGTTTAAACGAGGTCCTCATTAAGCACTTTGGTTTTACCCAAAGCAGGCTTGATTTTTATCATGTAAAAGGGTTACTCAAAGGCTTTGTCGATTTAATTTTTTGCCATAACGAGCAGTATTATATTTTAGATTACAAATCAAACTACTTAGGCAGTGAACCCAGTGATTATGAGCAAGACTCGCTTGAGCAAGCGATGAGCAGCCACCAATACCATTTACAGTACTTAATTTACACGGTGGCATTGCATCGACTCCTCAAACAGCGTATTGCCAATTATTCGATTGAAACGCATTTAGGTGGCGTATATTACACCTTCTTGCGAGGCATGAGTGACGGCAAAGGCGTGTATTTTAAAAAGCTTACAACCGAGCAAGTACTTATTCTTGATGGGCTTTTCAGTCAAGGTACGTTACAAGCTAATGTGAATAATCAAGTCGGAGAGCAGCTATGAGTCAACTGACTACTGAACGTTCAAGCGCTGAGGTGCAAACAGTCCCCCTACTTGATTACTTATTAGATGAAAATCGTATTCGTATGGTCGATATAAAACTGGCAGATTTACTGTGTGATGCGATACAAGAGCAGGGTAAAACAGATGCGTATTATCTTATTTTGTTATTGTGCTTATCTGGGCAAAGTCAGCACAGCTGCTTAGATCTAACAGGTATTGACTGGCGAAACCCATTTAATTTACGCCAAAGTGACTTTACCAAACTAGCGGGAATAATCCCTGATCGAGACAGCCCATTTAGTGACGACTTCACTACAGAATCTGCTTTACAGTGCCTGCAAAATCATCAAAGTGTCGGCGATGATAAACCACTGAAATTACTTCAGCAGCGGCTATATTTTTCGCGTTTAGCTGGGTATGAACACACCTTAGCCTCACGTTTGCTAACACTGAGTGAACGTGAAATTGATATTGATAATCAGTCGCTTACTCGGCTACTCAGTGATTACTTTCCTATACAATCAGCACCCAAAGAGGGACTCGATTGGCAAAAAGTGGCCTGTGCAATGGCCGCTACCAAAGGCTTTAGTGTGATCACCGGCGGTCCTGGTACAGGTAAAACCACCACAGTCACCAAGCTACTGGCAATTTTACAATCGCTTTACCAAAGTGCGCCGCTGAGTATTAAGCTGGTGGCGCCCACAGGTAAAGCCGCCGCACGATTGAGCGAATCAATTTTAGGTGCAAAACAGCAGCTTAAAGATGTGATCCCCGCAGCTGTTGAGCCGCTTATCCCTGAAAGCGCGCAAACAATTCACCGTTTGCTCGGCGTAAAACCTTTTACGAATAAATTTAGGCATAATAGGAAAAACCCTTTGCACTTAGATGTGTTGATCATTGATGAAGCGTCGATGGTTGATTTATCGCTAATGGCAAAGTTAATTGAAGCCTTACCAAATCACGCGCGCTTAATTTTACTAGGTGACAAAGATCAGTTAGCCTCCGTTGATACCGGCAGTGTTATGAGCGATTTATGCCAAGGTTTAGTGCTTGGTCAAACACCAAACTACTCACAAGCGCGCTGCGCTGAATTAAATAATGTGTGTTTTGATAACGAACCACAATTAACTGGTGGCAAGAGTGAATTTAAATTAGCCGATTGCATTGCATTTTTACAGCACAGCTATCGTTTTACAGCGCAAAGTGGCATTGGCCAGTTGGCTTTGGCTATTAATACCAATAACAGCGGTAAGCTTAAGTATGTAGAACAAGAGATTAATAGTGGCCAGTTTAATGATGTGATTTTAGATTATGACATAGTCAGTAAACCTGTTGAAAAGCTAGTACAAAGCGCTGCCAGTAAATACGCTCATTACCTTACGCTGATAAAAGAGCAGGCAAGCCCTGTCGAGATCCATAAAGCATTTGCAAGTTATCAGCTTTTAGCCGCAGTGCGCGAGGGCGATTATGGTGTTAATACATTAAATCAGCGTATTGAAAAGCAACTACATCTCCAAGGGCTGATCAATGTACACCCAAATCAACGGCATTACGTGGGTATGCCCATTATGATTGCGCAAAATGACTACCAACTTAAGCTATTTAACGGCGATATTGGTATTTTACTTTTGGATGAAAGTGAGCAACTCAAAGCGGTATTTATTGATGAGCAAGGAAATCAACGCGCATTTTCACCTGCCAGACTCCCAGCCCACGATAAAGTATATGTAATGACAATTCATAAATCACAAGGATCTGAGTTTGCTTACACCGCCATGGTACTGCCGCCAGAGAACCAAGCCACAGCGGGTATTAACCGTCAACTAGTTTATACCGGCATCACCCGCGCCAAAAACACCTTCGAGCTGGTGGCCGACAAAAAAGTACTGCTCAAAGCCATGGCTAAATCAGTGAGTCGGGCATCAGGGTTGTATGAGCGGTTAAAGTAAAGCGGTAAGTTTGGCTCGCGTTGAATTGATAGCGTAAGAACCTGCTTTAGCTGTGATTGTGCGATGTTTAATTTATTGAGTTAAAGGGCTTGCTAGAATGCTTATTATCCGGTGAATTTATCATTTTTAAGTTATTTTTAAAGGAGTATGTGCTTATCAAAATTTTAGGCTGGTTTTCAATAGTTATTGCAATTCTTGCTTTGGCACCAAGTTTTGTACCAGGGGCAATGTCATTATTCGCTTTTTACCTATCTCTGGTGATGTTAGTTACCTCAATAGCAACAATTAAGCGCACTGGTGATTTTTACTTCAAAACGACCGCCATAGTAGTGTGTGTTGGGATGTTAATTATTAATGATTACATTCGTTTATTCGGTTCGTTTTCACACGCTACGTGGGGGGAGAAGCTTGGTATGTATGCTTTTTATATGGTCATTTATATTATTGGTTTTCTTAAAGTTAAAAGATGCTCGAAGCCAATAAAATAGGAACAAATTCAGAATTTGCATTGATGTTAAGTTGACCTTGCAGGTTAAGCTTTAGCTTAAAAACTTTCGGGATAAATCCGGACCTATAGCACAGCATAGCCTGTAGATGCTGGCTCGTTATATTTCATAGAGGGTATAAGATGAACTTCCCAGAGTTAGAAACATCTCGTTTAATGCTTACTCAGCTGTCAGGGGATGATAGTCAGGGTTTATTAGATATTTTTTCAGATAAAAGCGTCACTAAGTTCTACGATATAGACACTTATGATTCACTAGGGCGTGTTGACCTTTGTGGATTGAAATTTGTTCAATCTAGGGGGAATTTAATCGCGGCGCGAGGTTTGTAACCTAGTGGGCTAAGTAAAAACCGAGCAACAAAGAGTTAATTGTCCCTAGAAAG
>NZ_JABCJL010000045.1:0-24282 GCF_012952265.1 Pseudoalteromonas sp. NEC-BIFX-2020_015 | reverse complement strand
TATTCATGTTGTTGTGTAGTAACAAGCCTAATTGCACGTTCACGAAATTCTGATGTATAGCGATTTGATTTTTTCATAGTTCCAGTTTCTCAAGTTATTGAGTCTCTGGCAAACACGGGGCGATTCAAGGTGAAACTCTTTATTCTTTAGGTGAAAAACCTAATAGTTTTGCGTTTGTCCACACGGGTTTGTTTCGTGCTTTTGTTCGCGGTGAAAATGGTGACGAGTTTAATAAAAACTTTTTTTCAGAAGGGCGTTTTCCGGGCAGTATGAGTTCACTGTTAACGGATGAAAATAGTGACTTAGAGGTTCAAGCACTTGAAGACAGTGAGATTATAGAAATTAACCACCAACAATACCGTGATGCTTTATTCAAATTCCCCGATTTAATGATTTTTCATATACATTATCTTGAGGCACATTGGTTAATTGAGAAAGAGCCTAGAGAAATTAGCCTTTTACAACTAGAGGCAACTGAACGTTACCTTCATTTTTTACATAAATTTGAATTGATCTTACATAGATTACCTCAATTTCATATTGCCAGTTACTTAGGTATTACACCTACCCAGTTGAGTCGAATAAAAAAGAAAATTAAATAAACTTGATGTTCTCAACATATGTAAAGGATTGCTTTAACGTATCGATATAAAGTGACGACATATACCTAGCGGGGTATAAAAGCAGGAGTAATATATGTCGTTCATTAAAGCGTTAAATTGGCGTTATGCCGTTAATCAATTTTCAGATTCACAGTTAAGTGAAAAACAAATTCATGGGCTTATCGAAAGTGTGCGTTTAGCACCAAGCGCATATGGTATCCAACCATACAAATTATTGATTGTTAAAAATCCAGCATTAAGAACAGAATGTGTAGCTAGTAGCTTTGGGCAAGCTAAGGTTGCCCAAAGCTCTCACTTGCTTGTTTTTGCTCATCAAAAAAGACTGACTTCCACTGATATTGATTGTTTTATTAGTAATCTTGCAAATAGCCAAGGTAAATCAGTCAGTGATTTAGCATTGTATAAACAGCAAATAAGTGATGATTTGCTCTCAAAAACTGAAAATCAGCAAGCAATTTGGGCTGCTCAGCAATGCTATATTGGGCTCGGTACCTTGTTGTCTTTTGCGGCATTAAATAATATAGATGCATGCCCAATGACGGGTTTTGATGTTGCGGGTATAGACCGTATTCTAGGGTTGGCAGATCAAGGTTTAAGCGCCGCTATTTTATGTCCTATAGGATTTAGATCACCTAAGGATGCCTCTGCTATACGGTCAAAATACCGCTTGAGCCAAGATCAACTGGTTGTTCGGCTATGAATATTCTAGGCGTAATGGGGCTCTCTGCGGGAGCTGCAATTGCATTTCAAGCTGCAATGAATGCGCAGTTAGGTAAGGTTTTACAGAATAACTTATTAGCAACGTGCTATGCATTTTTATCGAGTTTTTTAATTATTGCTGTTTTAACTGCGTACGTTTGGGTAAATAAGGGGCAAGGTTCGGGTGGCGAACAAGCTGAATTTATGCCAAATAGCTTGGGGGCAGTCCCTTGGGTTTTATGGTTATCGGGGTTGTTTAGTGCTTATGGCGTTGCAAGTTTGTATTACTTGATCCCAAAGTATGGGGTTGGCAATGTGATGAGTTATGCATTAACAGGTCAGATAGTGATTGCGATAATTATTAGTCATTTTGGTTTATTTGATAGCCCTATCAAAGAAGTATCTATGGTAAAGGTCGCTGGGGCTGTGCTGCTTGTGTTGGGTGTTATATTAATTAATAAGGATTGAAAAATGAGCGCGGCTTTACAAATATACTCAAGTCACCTCAAAATGCAGTCTCAGCTGGAGTTAAAAGCGATTTAGGCAAGGCATAGATTGCAAATAATAGTTGTTCCTTTGTTAAAAATTAATAACACAGTATAAATAACTTTTAAACCAAATGGTTGGGTGCATGAAGTCGATTCAAAGATAGCTAGTACAGCAATTAGTTATGTGACAGGAACGAATATAGGTATTTATCAGCTAGGGATTGCGCTGGGATACTGTCAAGTGGGGGGGAGCAAAATTTATGGATCACCTAATTGACTGCGCTGTTAAACGGAATTTGCAAACGGTTACCTGATAACAATCAATCAATCAACCAACATTATAATTAAATCGATAACATGTAGCCTTTGCCGCGTACGGTCACAATGCGTTTTTGATCCTTTTCATCACTGAGCTTTTTACGTAAGCGACCAATTAGCACATCCACTGTTCTGTCGTTTGGACTCCAATCAGGTTGGCCAATTTCTTCAGATATTTTTTCACGAGACGTTGCTTTTCCAGCATTTGAAATTAAGCAAATAAGGACTTTGTGTTCGGCCTCAGTGAGTCTAGATTCAATACCACTAGCAGTGATTAGTGTGCGGTTATCGGGGTGTAATTTAAAATCAGCATATTCGATAAACTCTTCGCTTTCGTCATGATGATTATTACCTTTGAGGCGCTTATATAAAGCGCGCATACGTAGTTCAAGCTCTAATAAATCAACGGGTTTGCAAATATAATCATCTGCGCCTTGTGCTAGGCCTGCAATACGGTCGGCCTGAGAATCACGGCTAGATAGCATGATCACGCCAATATCAGTAAGGGTGTTTAATTCTTTTGTTAGGTGTAAACCATCACGTTTTGGTAATACTATATCGACAATCGCTAAAGAAATAGCTGTTTTGTTATTTACACGCGATTGCACAATGGCTAAGGCATCAGCACCTGTTGCATCGTTCTCGATGTGAAATTCAGTCTCTTTAAAATGGTTGAGTATGCGCTTAACTAATAGTTCGTCATCTTCAACCAATAAAACATGAATGGCCATAGTATCTTAGTTACCTTTAATGATAGCTCTATGTTAGCACTCATTAGTAAAAGGTGAGAAGGGCGATCTTGAGTATTTCTGTACTATTTATGTCATTGTTTGGTAAATATCAACAGATAAGGGAGGTACCCTTACCTGTTGATAACATAAACAGTGTTAATTATTTTTTAGGATATAAATATTGCCACCACTGTGGTTCATTTTTTAGATGCTGGTCAAAATACGCAAGTTTGGTACTCCACCAATCAAAGCGTTGATCACGGGCGAATATTTGATGATCTGCGCCTTTGTATTCAATAAGATCAACATCTTTACCAAGCAGCTTAAGAGCTGTGTACATATTGTGACTTTCACCTACAGGTACATTGGTGTCAGAATCTCCATGTAAAAGTAATAACGGTGTGGTTACTTTATCAGCATGAAATACTGGGCTATGATCACTATAAAGCGTGGCATTATTCCACGGGTAGCTATTTTTAGATGCTTCACCTGAATATAAATACCCCCACCAACCTTGGCCCCAATACGATGTAATATTAGAGATACCTGCATGGGCAATTGATGCGCTAAACATATCTGTTTTGGTCGCTAACAACATAGTCATAAAACCACCATACGAGGCACCTAAATTACCTAATCGGTTTTTATCAATAAATGGATATTGTTTTAGCAACGCTTGCGTGCCTTGCATAATATCATCAGCAGTATATTGCCCCCATGCATTCACATGCTTAGCTGAAAACTCTTGACCGAACCCAGTTGCACCTGTCGGTTGCACTACATATACAACATAACCATGCTCTGCCCATAGATTAAAAGGGTATCGTCCAGTAAAGCCACGCGTAACTGGAGAGGTGCCACCATAATAATAAACGAGAGCAGGGTACTGTTTGTTTTTATCAAGGTCAGTTGGTAAGTAAACACGGCCTTTAATTTCAACACCTTCAGCGTTGGTGAAATTAAATTCGTCTAGGCTGGCAATATCAGTATTGGCATAACCTTCTGGTTTAGAATCCCAAAGCGTTTTTGCTTTATTTTTATTTATACTCAGTTGTTTTAATTGTTGTGGTGATGATGCGTTAGAACCGCTAACTAAAATAGCAGGGCTACGGTTGTTTGAGTAACTAAATTGCTCAACTACATCAAAGCCAGTTTTTAACTTGTTAAAGCGCTGTTTACTTTTATCGTAAAGATACAAAGCGATAGTATCTTGATCGGTAACTTTAACGATTGCATCGCCATTATTTAGTACTTCAAGTTGACCAATTGCTGGATCAAAATTACGGCTTAATGCAGATGCTTTTTTACCATTATCGGTTAATAAATAAAGTTGCCCATCGTAATTGTTTGAGAGCATGTCTTCAGGTAAATTCCGACCTAAGCCATCTTTAAAATCAGGCCCAGCAGTAACATAAATATCGTTATTGCTGTATTTGGCTTGGTTAAAAATATTAAATAGGCCAATAACTTCACTTTTACCGTTGGCGATATTAAGTTCGATTAGCTCTGTGGTTGGGTGAGTTGTTGCAAGCATTGGTTGTGTGCCGCGACTAAGTAATACTGTGCCGCGTTTGCTATTAAAGTCTTCAATGCTGTGACTTAGAGGTCCTTGGCTTAATATTTTACTTAGCCCAGTATTAATATCTAATAAGTAAACTTGTGATGTAATACGCGCATATGACCAACGATCTTGTAAGCCTTTATAGTGTTTTGTCAGGCTACTATCTGCAGTAGGTGATTTTGACCAGTTGAAAATTAAGCTTGTGTTGTCAAAGTACGAAAATCCGCCAGCGCCATCTAAATTTTCAGCGATCACTCTTAGGCTTAGGGTTTTACGGTTTAACTGCTTTAATTTACCCTCTAATAAATACACTATGTAGTTATTGTCTGGGCTCCAAATTACATTACTAGGCTGGCCAGATTCAAAGCGGTAAATTGTTCGGTTGTCATCATCTTTTAGTTCAGTCACCGTGTTTGCAGTGTTACCGGTGCTGTCCTGGTAGTGCCGCGTAGACACTAAGTGCTGCTTGGCGTCAGGTGATAGCGATAATGCACTTACTGTTGGTGCATCAAATAACTGTTTAGCAGATAAGCCATGTTGTTCTTTACTGCTAAAAGTCAGTGTGTGGGTATCTGTTTTCGCTGTAAAATCAAATTCTACATCATTCCAGTTAGCAACTTGCTCTGCGATTATTACAATTTGATGATCGCCTTGGCTTAATGCCAGCTCATATACATCTTTTGTGGGAGTTTGCTTCTCAGAATTGATGAAAAGCTGTGCTTTTTCTATCCCTTTAATTGTCAGAGTGCCTTGTGTAAAGCGTTCAGCGCTAGCGGTTAGCTTTAATGCTTGTAAGCCACCTAATGTTAATGCATTTACGCTATCAAACGACTGCCACTTTAGTTTTTCACCAAAGACTGTGATGCTTTTTTTTGGTTGTTGAAGGCTAGGTAAAAGGTTGTTGATAATCGCATCTTGATGCTCTGTTTGATATGGTTTCAATTGCATATCAGCGGCAATAGGGCCAATAAATTTTATATCCGCTTTATTTAAAGGTGCAGCAAATAGTGAGCTGCTAAAAGTACTTAACGTTAAAACGGCGAGTGTCGTTTTAAGACTTGGTTTTTTACCGAGCCAAATGGATCTAGGGTTCATAGTTGAGCCTGAAGTGGGTAATTTAATTTAATATAACATGTGAAAGTGGCGCCAAAAAGCGCTCTGCGATGGATTTTATCTTCCTTTAGTAGAAAGTTTGAGGTTAATACTGACAGTTGTTAAGGTGTATACTCAAACCACCTCAAAATGCAGGTTTTAATTAACCGTTTTGGCGTTTTACAGGGGCTTATTCTTTGCGTTGCTACTTTTTAAAAGAGATTGCTACTCTTGCAAAGTAACACTTTGATATTAAAACCTTTGAAACGCTAAACTCTGTAGTCTGGGTGTATCTAATTAAATAGCTAAGGAATAACAGTGACATTATTGATCGTTTACATGATAACGGCGATTACAATTTCTTTTTTATGCTCGATTATGGAGGCTGTGTTATTAAGCATAACGCCTAGTTATGTGGCAGTGCTGCGCAAACAAACACCAAAGTTAGCTAAACAGTTAGAAAAGCTAAAGAAAAATGTTGATCAGCCGTTAGCGGCTATCTTAACCCTTAATACGGTAGCGCATACTGCTGGTGCTGCGGGTGTGGGCGCGCAAGCTGCCGTGGTTTTTTCAGATACAGCAGTAGGCATTGCATCTGCAATTATGACATTGCTAGTATTGGTGCTTTCAGAAATTATTCCCAAAACACTTGGCGCAAATTATTGGCGTGCTTTAACGCCTATCGTTACCGCATCGTTAAGGTATTTGGTTATTGTATTAAAACCTTTTGTTTGGTTTGCTGATAAATTAACAAATATACTTGGCCGCAATTACGATGAAGCCTTTTATATTCGTCAAGAAATTGAAGCTATGGCAGATATAGGCACTGAATCAGGGGCACTACACAAAGAAGAGTCTGAGATTATCCGCAGTTTATTGCATTTTAGACACACCAAACTTGACTCGTTAATAACTCCGAGAACGGTTTTATTTAAGGTACATAAAGATTTAACTGTCGATCAGTACTTAGCAGAGCATGGAGCCGCTTCTTTTTCACGTGTATTGGTTTACGATAAAAACACTGATGACATTATTGGCTTTGTGCATAAAAATGACATTATGTTGGCATATCATCGCCTAGATAAAGAATACAAAATAAGTAAGCTGGTTAAACCAATTTACACTGTTCCAGAAACCCTCTATGTACCGACTTTATTACATACACTATTAGCCGAACGTACACATATTTGTCTTGTTATTGATGAGTACGGAGATGTGCAGGGGATAGTGACGCTTGAGGATATGATAGAAGCTTTAATGGGTCTTGATATTATTGATGAGCATGATCAGTCAGTGAATATGCAAATGGTTGCCAAACAACGTTGGCAACAACGATTAGCCAGTAATGATAAATTACTAAGTGAAGAAGACAAGCATGGCCGAGGCGACAACTAGCGTCTGGTTTTACTGGCACTAACCATATGCAACCAAGACTTGGCCCATCGGGTAAGCTCTATTTTTCCTTTAGGGCGGCAAATTAGAAAGCCTTGCATTAAAATATGTTCTTTAAAGCGGTCTAGGTACTCAAGCTCTTCAACGCGCTCTATACCTTCGGCAACGATAGTGAGATCTCCTTGCGTCGCAATGTTAACTAGGCTGCTAACAATCACCTGTGAAAATTGATCTGTTTCAATGTGGCTTATTAAAGTGCGATCTATTTTTACTTCTGTGAATGGGAGTGTTTTGAGTTGATTTATGTTGGTAAAGCCAACACCAAAATCATCAAGAGAGATATCGAACCCACGTATTCTCAAACGGTTTAATGTTTCAAGTTGAGCAGAGCTACATAAAGCATGTTGTTCTGTTATTTCTAAAATAATTTCACTTGGCTTGAGGTTGTTAAGTTTTAATATAAGTGCCAATTTATCAGGGCAGCTTAAATCTTCTAGCTGGCATGGCGATAAGTTAAATGCCAGTTTTAGGTTGTAACCTAGATTTTTCTTTATATCGATAAAGTCATTGGTTGCCTTTTCAAAAAGCTGAAAAGTAATTAGATTAATTAAATCTAAATGTTCGGCCACGCAAATAAAGCGATCAGGTAAAAATACAGTGCCTTGCGGGGTTATGATACGGGCGAGCACTTCTATACTTTCTACCTTGTTGGTTGCCCTACTTACTTTTGGTTGATAAAACGGGGTAATTTCATTATGACTAATAGCGTGTAGGAGTTGGTGTTCAGATATAGGCTCAGAAGGTTTTTCGGTATGACACGCTAAATGTTCTAATTTTTGCAGTAACTGATGCACTTGTGTTAATTGCACGGGTTTAGCAATATTACCGATTAAATGAGCATTACTTTTACGGGCTAAGTCGGCTGCTAAATCAATCACTTTGGGTGCCATTTCTGAAATAATAACAATGGCGCCGGGGTAATGAATATCACCTAAGTGGCGAATAAGTTCCATACCATCCATATTAGGCATGTTGAGGTCTGTAAAAACAGCATCATACAGTAATGGTGATTTCTTTACTTTTTCAAGTGCTTCTTGGGCATCTAAACATGTAGTTATATGTGGAACATCTAGTTCATTTAAAATGGCTTGCATCACGACTAAAATTGCTTTTGAGTCATCAACAACAAGTATACAGCGGGCTGTTTTAGTCATGTTCACTCCTTGAAAAAAAACTTATTTATAATTTAAAAGTAGTAGATAAAGTATTAGGTGTCAGCATAACGACTAAAATAAATACCCGAATAGTCGAAAAAAAATAGGTATACTTGACGTAATATTTTTAAGGCTGTGAATACGATGATTCGAATACAACTAACCCTTGCTGAACAAGATTATAGTTTGGTTTTAGTAGGGCAAAAAATTGTCCAAATATTTCAAGAGCAACAAGCTATAGGGTTTGATAATACACGTGAAAGTTATTTTGAATTTAAGTCTAATGGCCAAGTAATTGGTTTAGATACTAGTGCAGTGCTCGATAACAGCTTGGTATTGTATATAGACGGCGAACTTGCAAAGCAATTGACACTTCCCCCAATGGAAAAAACTAAACCAAAGCAAGGTTTATTTGGACTGTTTGCGTTAGGTTTTAAAATTTTTAAAAGTGCAAAAGTGGTTAAAGTAGCACTAGCCGGCGCATCAGTTGCAGGTTATGCCTGGCTATTTACGTTTGAGTTCGCTTTAATGTTAATAGCGTGCATGGTGATCCACGAATACGGTCATGTTAGAGCTATGCAGTATTTTGGTATTAAAACCAAAGGGATTTACTTGATTCCATTTGTCGGGGGGCTGGCCGTCTCTGATGATAAAATTACCACCCGCTGGCAAGATGTAGTGATATCACTTATGGGCCCTGCGTTTGGTTTGATCACATCTGTTTTAGGTGTTGTGCTTTATTACGCCACAGAGATGGAAATATTCGCTGGAGTCGCAGTACTTAGTGCATTACTTAATTTATTCAACTTATTGCCTATTTTACCGCTAGACGGTGGTCATGTGCTAAAAAGCATAAGCTTTTCAATGCGCTCATGGGTAGGTTTGAGTATATGTATTTTAGGAGTGTTATTTGGATTGTGGATAAGCTATACCTTTGGCTTAATGTTACTCGTGTTTTTCTTATTTATCGGTGCACTGGAAATTGCCTTTGAATGGCGCGGTCGTCACTTCTCACACCTAGTACCGCTAGATAAATATGGCCAAGGCTTTTCAGCAGTAATGTATGCACTCGTCGTTGCAGGACACGTCGCGGTAATGATGCACTTTGCTGATTCAGAAAACGCGATATTAAGCTTACCGATGAAGATTTTATCGAGTTAAAATCAAACATTATCAATAGGACTGATCATGCAGGCGCCTATTGATAATGCCATCACTAATAAAAACTCAATACCAACGATATAAACACGCCGGTTATAATCAATTGCACTAAACAAAAGCCCATGATGTCTTTGGCTTTTAGGCCGGCAATTGCTAGCACTGGCAAGGCCCAGAATGGCTGAATTAGGTTAGTCCAGGCATCTCCCCATGCTACCGCCATTGCAACCCGGGGCATATCAGCCCCTAAAGCTTGTGCGGCGGGTATCACTATCGGTGCTTGTACCGCCCATTGACCGCCACCTGATGGCACAAATATATTTACTAAGCCAGCACTTAAAAAACTCAACAATGGCAGTGATTCAGCATCGGCAATAGCAATAAAACCTTGTGAAATTTGTTGTGCTAATCCAGTGTCGACCATAATCGCCATGATCCCTGCATAAAATGGGAACTGGATAATAATACCTGCGCCACTGGGCACTGCTTGTTGTAAGCTGGTTAATAAATTATATGGCGTTTGATGTAGTAATATGGCTGAAAATAAAAACAGCGCAATCACACTGTTTAGATTAAGTGAACCGGCATTAAGGGCAAAATAATAAACTAAATATGCTAACCCCATAATGCCAATACTCATACCTAATAAGCGACTGTGTTCAATATGATCTGCAGGGCGAAGTAAGTCTAATTTTTTAGGTATTGGTTCGCTAAGGCTAGCTTGATCGACATACACACTGTCTTTATCACAAGGTAACATATAGCGATTAACCAACGGCATAATGATAAATAAACCGATGACGATGGCAATATTAAACCCTGAAAATAATGTATCTCCAGTACTAATGACCCCAATACTTTGCTCTGAAAAATGACCAGTAGTAGCAATAGTGAGTGGAATTGAACCTGCAAGACCACCATGCCATACAATAAAACCAGAATAAGCACTGGCAACGAGTAAGCGATAGTCCACTTTTGTTTGTCGAGCAATGGCTTTGGCAAACAAAGCGCCAATCACTAACCCAAATCCCCAATTAAGCCAGCTTGCAAACAATGACACCACAGTAACAAAAATAATCGCTTTGGCAGGGCTGTTAGCATACGTGGCTAGTTTATTTAGAATTGAATTAATAACAGCAGTACTTGCAAGCATATAACCCGCTAGCAGCACCAGTAGCATTTGCATGGCAAACTTTAGTAAGTTCCAAAACCCACTTCCCCATGCATCAAGCACTTCAAGGCTACTTGAAGGTGTAAAAATACAGGCAAGGGCAAAAGTAACCAGGGTTAATAAAATCACAAACACGAATGGATCGGGGAGGTAACGCTCAACTAATTTTGTGAACGGTTTGGCAACAGAATTGAGCATAGAAGTATTTTTATTATTTATAGAGAGTGCCAATTAACCATGAAAGTAGTTAATTGGCAAATAGCCTAACTTTTTTTCTCAAGCACAACTTTAAGACGGTTTTGCACTTCTTCGACTAATAAGTCTGGTTGGAATTTAGATAAAAATGAGTTGCAGCCCACTTTTTCAACCATGGCCTGATTAAAACTGCCACTGAGAGACGTATTTAAAACGACAAATAAATTTTTCAACCGTTTATCATTACGGATCTCATGCGTTAGTCGGTATCCATCCATTGCGGGCATTTCAGCATCGGTGATCACCATTAATAAGTCTTGCTCAACATTATCACCCCGATCAGCCCAGCTCTTAAGCATATTCAGCGCTTCAAGGCCGTTACTAGCAGGAATAATTTCAATACCCAGTTGCGACAGTGTATCACTGACTTGTTTGCGTGCTGTCGGTGAATCATCAGCGTGGAGAATTTTACGTCCAGCAAACTCATTAACGATACTTTGATCAACTAAGTCATCAGAAATTTTAACTTCATATTCAATAATTTCAGCGAGTACTTTTTCTACATCAATGATTTCGACTAATTGCTCTTGGTCATCACGTATAATCTTTGTTAGTGCGGTTAGATAGTGATTTTTACCTACAGAGCTTGGCGGCGGCATGATATCTGACCATGTCATGTTGACGATTTGATCAACCTTACCAATTAAAAACCCTTGCACTGTGCGGTTATATTCAGTAATTACAAGATTGCAGTCTTCTATATTACGCGCCTCAGACATACAAATGGCTTTACGTAAATCGATAACAGGGATTGACTCACCACGAATATTCGCTACACCAGAAATTTTAGGGTGTGCATGGGGAATAATGTTTAAATGTGGCAATTTAACCACCTCTTTAACCTTAAATACATTGAGTGCAAACAAATGGCGACTATGTAAATAAAACAGTAAAAGCTCTAGACGGTTCTCTCCGACTAATTGAGTTCGTTGATCTACAGAAGCTAATACACCCGACATAATACGCTCGACTTTATGGTTAACGAATTTAAGTATAGCTTACACTGTTCCAGTTGAGAAAAGCATCCTAGAAAATAATCTTAAATATTACAAACATTGCCTTCAATAAAGCATTGCAGTAACTTATCGGGTAATTGATAACGGATTAACCAAGTGGTGGCATGCCTTTTATATTTAAACAACTTTTTTTGTTAGTTAGAAGCCATATAGATCAGGTAAGTTGGCAGGCGGTTGCTGTTGCCACATTATTGCATATGGCATTAATTTGGTTGCTATTAGTGCTTGCCGGAGAATCCGCATTAAGTCCTTTAAGCACCTTTGTATATTACTATATAGTGACTACATCAACCGTGGGTTACGGTGACTTTAGTGCGAGTACAGATCTAGGTCGCTGGATTGTTGCACTATTACAAATCCCTTTTGGGTTGGCATTATTTGGTGTTCTGTTAGGAAAAACAGGGCAAACAGTTACTTATTTAATTAGGCGCGCTATGACAGGTGATAAAAGTTTTTCACATTACAACAACCATATTATTATTTTTGGCTGGCACCCAACGCGCACAAAAAAAATGATTGACTATATTTTGGCTGACCAAAAACGCACTGAGCGACGTATTTTACTTGCGGTAACAGAGCCTATGGAGCACCCATTTTTAACCAATGCTCATGTTGATTTTGCACGTTTAACAAGCTTTACAGATTGCGAGCAACTGGAACGCGTAGCTATCAAGCAGGCAGATAAAATTATTATTGATGGTCAAGATGACGATCAAACATTTACTACCGCACTGCGCATAAGCAAGCTAGTCAAAGGTGATTGCCATATCAGCGCACACTTTAATGACGAGAGTAAAATTGAAATGTTGTTAGAGCATTGCGGTAATGTTGAATGTAGTAGTGCTAAATCAGCTGAAATATTAGTGCGTTCAATGCAAGATCCAGGGTCTAGTCGTGTGCAAGAAGAATTACTATCTACATTGCATGGCGACACACAGTTTAGCTTAACGATACCAAAAGATTTAAATACCATGGAGTTCGGTAAACTTTTTCACCATTTTAAACACGATCACGATGCTATTTTATTGGGTGTAGCACATAACTTAAGCGCACAAAATATGGATTTAAATCCACCGCTTGCTTACCCTGTGAATAGTGGCGATATTTTGCATTACATTGCTGTTGACCGCGTATTAAGCAGTGAAGTTAACTGGCAAGAGCTGGCTAAGTAATGGATGAAGTCGCGTTTTTAATTTTAGTATTGAGTGCCTATATTCTACCTGTAGTGATCGTTCTCAATACTAAACGCACTCAAGGCCACGAAAAAAACGGCTGGCTAATCGGTATTATCTTCTTTTCATGGCTTGCACTGATAATGTATTTTGCCATCGTGCCCAAACATGGGCATAAGAAAAAAGGGGCTAGAAAAAAAGCGAAAGGTTAATTCCGGCAGTTGTCATTGTGAATAAAAGCGCGGGATAAGGCCACGCTTACTGCTTAGCGCGCTATTGCGCCATTTTCATTATCTCATCCCAATCAGCCTGGGTGACCGGCATTACCGATAATCGACCACCTTTTTTTAGCGCTATTTCGGTAATGGCATCATTTTTCTTAATCGCTTTAAGACTAACAAGTTTACTTAAGTGCTGCTGATAGCTGACCTCAACGACCACCCAGCGTGGCTTATCATTACTTGATTTAGGGTCATAATAATCACTACTTAAATCAAATTGGCACGGGTCTGGATAGGCCTCAGCGGTCACTGTTGCAATACCGGCTACACCTACTTGCTTACAGCTTGAATGATAGATCATCACTAGGTCGCCAAGTTTTACATCATCGCGCATAAAGTTGCGAGCTTGATAATTACGTACACCTTCCCAGGCTGTTGTTTGTGCGGGTGCACTCTTTAAATCATCAATTGAAAAAGCATCGGGTTCGGTTTTAAATAGCCAATAAGCCATAGTAAGGTTTCCTAACAAAGATTTACTTAGAGTCATTGTATAGTATGATTTAACTATTGTGGGATTGAGGATATTAAAAATGAGCCAAGTTTTAGATGATTTATTGTCATTATTAACGCTAGAAGAAATAGAGCAGGGCTTATATCGTGGGCAAAGCCAAGATTTAGGTTTTCGGGCGGTATTTGGTGGTCAAGTGATGGGGCAAGCGCTCTCAGCAGCTAAAGAGACCTTACCTGAAGGGCGTATTGTTCATTCATTGCATTCTTATTTTTTACGCCCGGGCGATGCAGCAAAGCCGATAGTGTACGATGTTGAAACCATTAGAGATGGTAAAAGCTTTAGTACTCGTCGTGTGAGTGCCATTCAATACGGTAAGCCAATTTTTTATATGACGGCGTCGTTTCAGGCTGTTGAAGAAGGCTTATCTCACCAAGCTACTATGCCTGACGTACCTGCACCTGAAGAACTGCGCTCATCATTAGAGTTTTATCAAGAAAACGCCGAGCATATACCAGAGGTAATTCGGAATAAGTTTATCCGCGAAATGCCCATTGAGATGCGTCCGGTGACATTTCATAACCCGTTCAAACCACAAGAAATGGAACCCGTTAAGCATATTTGGTTTAAAGCCAATGGTGAAATGCCAGATGATCAGCGCATTCATAATTACTTACTAGCGTATGCGTCTGACTTTGAGTTTTTACCAACTGCATTACAGCCGCATGGCGTATCGTTTATGCAGCCAAATATGCAAGTTGCAACGATTGATCATGCAATGTGGTTTCACCGTCCGTTTAGAATGGACGATTGGATTTTATATACTATTGATAGCCCAAGTGCGAGTTCTGGGCGTGGCATGGTTCGCGGGCAGTTCTTTGACCGTCAAGGCAATTTAGTTGCCTCAACGATTCAAGAAGGGGTCATGCGTCAGCGCTAATCATGCGCTGAGTGTTGTGCTTGGCTCAGTACAATATCACTAATAGACTGCCAGATCCGTGCTGGCAGTAACGCCTTAAGGTGCATATAGGCTTCACATAATTCAGCGCTGCCTTCTAAGCCATTACTCGTTTCGCTAATTAAGCCTTGTTCACGCAAATTACTAATAAAACCTACCAATACTTTTTTGTCAAAAAACTCAGGAGTTTTAATACCGTGCAATGTACCTAATCGCTGCGCGAGTACTTGGCTTTCACGCTCAAGTTCGGCGCGTTCAATACCTTTACTCGTTTGGATAAAGCCAATCACAATGGCGTAGCGTTGTAGAGTTAAACTCAGCGCACGACCAAGTATTTCAAGCTTGGCTAAGCAGTCATTACTATTCGTGATTTTGATATTGTCGCCCTCAATCTCTATCAGGTCTTGATCAACAAAGCTGGCTAAAATTCGGGTAATGTAATTTTCATCAAGCGCGTGCAAAAACCATTCTTTAGCAAACATAGGGTAAAAGCAGTTAATCAATGCTTGGCACTGCGAAATGGTGGTTTTATGGCTTTTAAATATATGCAGCGCCAGTAAACTTGGTACAGAAAATACATGCAAAATATTATTACGATAGTAGTTAAAGAGGATTTTTTCTTTATCGTTAATTGCGATGATCTCGCCAAACTCATCGCTTATTACATCAAATTTATTTAGCTTTAAGGCGTGAGTTAATAGCTCTTCCGGGCTCTCATCTGGAATGGTGATTTTTGCGCTGTAACTAGCATTGCGTTGTAAGTGCAGATAAAAATCAAGTTGTGCAAGCAGTTTTGGTTTACTCAAGGCTTGCTTATCGTTTACTAATAAAATCATAGCAAGCAAATTAACAGCGTTAAGCGCGGCCGCATTATTAATGTTAACCATTACTTTATCAGCTAAGGTGGCTACTTGTGGTCCAAGCCATTGTGGTTTTTGTACATCCGTAGGATGAATAGAATCACGCCAATCTGGTTGTTGGTCATTTAAATATTGATTGACCGAAATGGGGTCGCCAAAATTTAAATAACCACGGCCGTAGTTTTTTAAGTTTTTAATTGCTTTAAAAATCCCAAATATTGATTCACCTTTTTTATCATCACCGGCGAGCTCTTTAAGATAGGTATTAATTTCCATAACGTGTTCATAACCAATGTACACAGGCACAATTGAAATTGGGCGATCAATACCACGAAGCATGGCTTGCAGTGTCATAGCCAACATGCCGGTTTTTGGTGGCAGTAAACGCCCGGTACGGCTACGCCCCCCTTCGGTATAAAACTTAACAGAGTAGCCTTTAATAAATAGTTGGCTTAAATACTCTTTAAACACCGCTGAATAAAGTTTGTTGCCCGCAAATGAACGGCGAATAAAAAAGGCGCCTGAGCGACGAAAAATTCCACCTGCTGGAAAAAAGTTTAAATTAATACCCGCAGCAATATGTGGCGGTACTAAACCAAGATGATAAATAGAGTAGGTTAGCAGTAGATAATCCATGTGACTGCGATGACACGGCATATAGATGATTTCATGGCCTTTATTGGTCAGGTCGTGAATTTGCTCGGTGTATTTTATTTCGATACCGTTATACAGCTTGTTCCATAACCAGGTTAATGCCCTCTCAGCAACGCGGATGGTCGCGTCACTGTAGTTAGCGGCTATTTCATCCAGTAGTTTTAATGCGTTTTGACGTGCCTGTGCTTGGCTTATATTCTTACTCTTTGCTTCATCGCTAATAGCTTTTTTAATAGTGGGGGATGCTAATAGCGAATTAAATAATTGCTCGCGTGAGGGCATTTTAGGGCCCGTAGCCGCTAATTTTTGACGACGAAAATGTACGCGGGCTACACGCAATAATTTATGTGGCAGCTCATCCACATCGGCTTTTTCGTTTACTAATAGCGATAAATCTAACGGCTGACTAAAGCGTACAAAATTATCACGGCCAGAGAACAGTAAAACAAAAAATTTACGAAACCAGCTAGGCGTTAAAGAGTGTGATACGAGTGTACCTAAACCTGGTTTTTCTTTACCCGGATTGCGGCCCCATAAAATAGTGACCGGAATGACTTGTACGTTTTTTTCACCACTGGCGATTAACTGTTCAATGATTTGCTTACCTTGATTTAACGCGTCAGTAGGCTTTGCCTTGTCACCAAACAGTGGTGGTGGGTTCTGTAGGCCAATAAAGCGATCTAATGAGGCATTACCAAGCAGTTGTTGTTCGGTCGGATTTGGTAAGCCATGCTTTTTACATACGCGTGCGAGTGCAGCTAAATCAGATCGAGCATTGAGTTTAACGATATAAAAAGTGGGATAAGCCGGGTTAAGGGCATATTGTTCAATAGGGCTCTCTGGCAGCACTTTACTTTTTACAAGCAGGCGGTTGGTCACCATTGAGATAAAGTTCAAACAATAATTAAAAATACGCATCAACTCACCAAGGTTAAGGATTAAGAGATAAAAGCAAACAAGGGGGAATAATAACAATTAAAAACTGGACTGACCATTATCATTCATACTATGCATGATCTCACTATAGTAAATCCACAGTAATGACGACACGATGACAGGCCCTTTTTTACAGTATAAATTACAGTCATTCGGGTTGATTGAAATAGTTGTTGCATTTATCACCAATATCACTATAATACGCAGGCTTTCAAAATTCCCCCGGGAACTTGAAAGGAACATTAAGCTTGGATTTCAAGCTAATAAAACAGGAGTTCCGATTTGGAACTCAACGTAGATATAAATCAACAACCGGCATCTTATGTTTTTAAGATTGTTTCGGTCGTTTTTTTATGCTCTTTTAAATGCTCTTTATATTGAGGTTTAAGAATGTCAAATCAACGCATTCGTATTCGCCTAAAAGCTTTTGACCACCGTTTGATTGACCAATCAACGGCGGAAATCGTGGAAACTGCGAAACGCACTGGCGCACAAGTACGTGGTCCAATTCCACTACCTACACGCTTTGAACGTTTTACTGTACTTACATCACCGCACGTTAATAAAGACGCGCGTGATCAGTACGAGATCCGCACCCATAAACGTCTGATCGACATCGTAGAACCAACTGACAAGACTGTTGACGCACTTATGCGTTTAGATCTTGCTGCTGGTGTTGATGTTCAAATCAGCCTGGGTTAATCGAAAGATTAGAGAGGTTTTAGGAAAATGGCATTAGGTCTAGTCGGTCGTAAAGTGGGTATGACACGTATCTTCACTGAAGATGGTGTATCTATCCCTGTGACAGTTATTGAAGCGACACCTAACCGCATTGCTCAGATCAAATCTGACGCAACAGACGGTTATAACGCGCTTCAAGTAACCGCAGGCACTAAAAAAGCAAGCCGTGTAAACAAAGCAACAGCGGGTCACTTCGCTAAAGCTGGTGTTGAAGCGGGTCGCGGTCTGTGGGAATTCCGCCTTAACGGTGGTGAAGGCGATTTTGAAGTAGGCGCTGAGCTTACTGTTGAATTATTCAACGAAATCAACAAGGTTGACGTAACCGGTACTTCTAAAGGTAAAGGTTTCCAAGGTGGTGTTAAGCGCTGGAATTTCAGCATGCAAGACGCTACACATGGTAACTCTCTATCTCACCGTGCTCCTGGTTCAATCGGTCAAAACCAATCACCTGGTAAGGTGTTTAAAGGTAAGAAAATGGCCGGTCATATGGGTGCTGAGCGTGTAACGACTCAAAACTTAGAACTAGTACGCGTTGACGCTGAGCGTAACTTGCTTTTAGTTAAGGGTGCAGTACCTGGAGCTATCGGCGGTGACGTTATCGTTAAACCTGCTGTTAAAGCATAAGTCCTGGAGATTTAGTGATGGAATTAGCAATTAAAGACGCTTCTGGCGGTCTTGAAGTTTCTGAAGCTACTTTTGGACGTGAGTTTAACGAAGCATTAGTACATCAAGTAGTTGTTGCATACGCAGCAGGCGCTCGTCAAGGTACTCGTGCTCAGAAGACACGTTCTGAAGTAAGCGGTGGTGGTAAAAAACCATGGGCTCAAAAAGGTACTGGCCGTGCACGTGCTGGTACAATCCGTAGTCCAATTTGGCGTTCAGGTGGCGTTAGCTTTGCAGCTAAACCACAAGACCACAGCCAAAAAGTAAACCGTAAAATGTACCGCGGTGCGATCAAAAGCATTTTATCTGAATTAGTTCGTCAAGAGCGTTTAATCGTTGTTGAAAGTTTTGCTCTAGCAGCACCTAAAACTAAAGAACTAGTTGCTAAGCTTAAAGAACTTGAGCTTAAAGATGTTCTAATCGTAACTGAAGAAGTAGATGAGAATCTATTTTTATCGGCACGTAACCTGTACAAGGTTGACACGCGTGATGTAGCTGGTATCGACCCTGTAAGCTTAATTGCTTTCGACAAGGTACTTATTACAGCTGCTGCTGTTAAGCAACTTGAGGAGACGCTAGCATGATCCGTGAAGAACGTCTTTTAAAAGTGATCCTTGCTCCACATATCTCTGAAAAAAGCACCATTGCTGCTGAAGAAAACAACACGATTGTTTTTAAAGTAGTAAATGACGCAACTAAAGCTGAAGTTAAAGCTGCTGTTGAAAAGCTTTTTGAAGTGGAAGTAACTGGTGTTCGCACACTTAACGTTAAGGGTAAAACAAAACGTACTGGCGCACGTTTCGGTCGTCGTAGCGACTGGAAAAAAGCTTACGTTACTCTTAAAGAAGGCAGCGAACTAGACTTTGTCGGCGGCGCCGAGTAATAAGGGGAGTTAGAATTATGGCACTTCAAAAGTGTAAGCCTACTTCTGCGGGCCGTCGTCACCTAGTTAAAGTGGTTAACTCTGATCTACATAAGGGTAAGCCATACGCACCACTTTTAGAGAAAAACTCTAAATCAGGTGGTCGTAATAACAATGGTCGTATTACGGTTCGTCATATCGGTGGTGGTCATAAGCAGCATTACCGTTTAATCGATTTTAAACGTACTAAAGATGGCATTCCAGCCACTGTTGAGCGTTTAGAATATGATCCAAATCGTAGCGCAAACATCGCTCTTGTATTATATGCAGACGGTGAGCGTCGTTACATTATCGCACCAAAAGGCTTAAAAGCTGGTGATGCAATCCAGTCTGGTGTTGATGCACCAATCAAGCCTGGTAATGCATTACCTATGCGCAATATGCCTGTAGGTTCGACTGTTCACAACGTAGAATTAAAACCAGGTAAAGGTGCTCAAATCGCACGTTCTGCTGGTGCATACGTTCAAATCCTTGCTCGTGATGGTCAATATGTAACATTACGTCTTCGTTCAGGCGAAGTTCGTAAAGTTGAATCTGATTGTCGTGCGACACTAGGTGAAGTAGGCAATGCTGAGCATATGCTTCGTTCACTTGGTAAAGCAGGTGCAAATCGCTGGCGTGGTATTCGTCCGACAGTTCGTGGTGTTGCCATGAACCCGGTTGATCACCCACACGGTGGTGGTGAAGGTCGTACATCTGGTGGTCGTCATCCTGTGTCTCCATGGGGTAAGCCGACTAAAGGTGCTAAGACGCGTAAGAACAAGCGTACGGATAAATTTATAGTACGTCGTCGTACTAAGTAATATTGAGGAATAGCCATGCCACGCTCTCTCAAGAAGGGTCCTTTTATAGACCTACACTTGCTGAAGAAGGTAGAGAAAGCTTTGGAAAGCGGTGAAAAGAAGCCAATTAAAACTTGGAGCCGTCGTTCAATGATCATACCTAACATGATCGGATTGACCATTGCTGTCCATAATGGTCGCCAGCATGTACCAGTTTTCGTTTCTGACGAAATGATCGGTCACAAACTAGGTGAATTTGCACCAACTCGCACTTACCGTGGCCATGCTGCGGATAAGAAAGCGAAGAAACGTTAAGAGGGGAATGATAAATGCAAGCATTAGCTAAACATAAATTCGCCTCTGGTTCGGCGCAAAAAGCACGTCTAGTTGCAGATCAGATCCGCGGGTTACCTGTCGATCGCGCACTAGAAATCCTGGCGTACAGCCCTAAAAAAGCGGCTGTATTAGTTAAGAAAGTACTTGAGTCTGCTATTGCTAACGCAGAGCATAACGAAGGTGCTGACATTGATGAGCTACGTGTAACAACGATCTTTGTGGACGATGGTCCTACAATGAAACGTATTATGCCACGTGCTAAAGGACGCGCTGACCGCATCCTTAAGCGTACAAGCCACATCACTGTTGTGGTTTCAGATAGCTAGGAGTATAAGTAATGGGACAAAAAGTTCATCCTACTGGTATTCGCCTAGGTATATCTAAACCTTGGGTTTCTACCTGGTACGCGAGTTCAAAAGATTTCTCTGCACAGCTTTTTGGCGATCACAAAGTACGTACATTCCTTACTAAGGAATTGAAAGCGGCTTCTGTGTCTAAAATCGTTATTGAGCGTCCAGCAAAATCAATCCGCGTAACAATTCACACGGCTCGTCCGGGTGTTGTTATCGGTAAAAAAGGCGAAGACGTAGAAAAATTACGTCAAGCGGTAACTAAGATTGCTGGTGTACCTGCTCAGATCAATATCTCTGAAGTACGTAAACCAGAACTAGATGCACAGTTAGTTGCAGATGGCATTGCCTCTCAACTAGAGCGTCGTGTTATGTTCCGTCGCGCTATGAAGCGTTCGGTACAAAATGCAATGCGCATTGGTTCAAAAGGAATCAAAGTTGAAGTTAGCGGTCGTCTTGGCGGCGCAGAAATCGCACGTTCAGAATGGTATCGTGAAGGTCGTGTACCTCTACATACTCTTCGTGCTGATATCGACTACGCAACTTCTGAAGCCTTAACCACTTATGGTATCATTGGTGTTAAAGTTTGGATCTTCAAAGGCGAAGTTATTGGTGGTTTACCACTAGTACAAGAGCAAGAGAAGCCAGCTAAACGCGCACCAAAGAAAGCCAAGAAAAGTGCTAAGTAGAGGTAGCGAGTAATGTTACAGCCAAAACGTACAAAATTCCGTAAAACGCATAAAGGCCGCAACCGTGGTCTTGCGCAAAACGGTAACAAAGTAAGCTTCGGTACTTTCGGTTTGAAAGCTACTGGCCGTGGCCGCATGACTGCTCGTCAAATCGAAGCAGCTCGTCGTGCCATGACACGTCACGTAAAGCGTCAAGGTAAAATCTGGATCCGTGTGTTCCCTGATAAGCCTATTACAAACAAACCGCTTGAAGTCCGTATGGGTAAAGGTAAAGGTTCTGTTGAATATTGGGTTGCTGAAATTCAGCCTGGTAAAGTACTTTACGAAATGGAAGGTGTTTCTGAAGAGCTTGCTCGTGAAGCATTCAACCTTGCTGCTCGTAAACTGCCATTCAAAACAACTTTCGTAACTCGGACGGTAATGTGATGAAAGCAAGCGAACTAAAAGACAAAAGCGTAGAAGAGCTTAATGCTGAACTTCTAGGACTTCTTCGTGAGCAATTTAATATGCGCATGCAAGCAAGCACTGGTCAGTTAGCTCAGACACATACGCTAAGAACAGTACGTCGCGATATCGCGCGTGTAAAAACAATTATTAACCAGAAGGCAGGTCAATAATGAGCGATAAAATCCGTACTCTTCAAGGCACTGTAATCAGCGACAAGATGGAAAAATCTTTCACTATCGCTATCGCACGTTACGTGAAGCACCCAATTTATGGGAAATTCATCAAACGTACGACTAAATTACACGTACATGACGAAAATAACACAGCAAAAGCGGGTGACGTTGTTTCTATCCGTGAATGCGCTCCAATTTCTAAGACTAAGTCTTGGACATTAGTAGACGTTATTTCTAGTCCTAAACAAGCTTAATTTTTAATTAAGTCTGTTTTATAAAAGCCTCGGCATTAGCCGGGGTTTTTTGTTTTTAAAGAAGCCATAAGCGGTAAGTTGTCAGCTTTCAGTTGCTCGCAGTGAATGTTAGCGCCGTAGCTTGGGTTGAGTATTGAGAAACCCGAGGAGAAAAGAGCGTCATAAATGCGCTGAAATAATATTCTTAGAATTAAGTAACAACTAAATATCGGGTTTATAATTTACGAAACTTATACCTTTGTGAAAATACACCTGCAACTATAGATAGTAAAATACACACTACAGAACCTACAATTAGAAAGCGGTTTTCGATCCTGCTAACTTGTCTTTCGCCGACAATATGGTAAGTAACATCACCTTCAATAAAGCGTTCGCCTTGATATTGCTGACTAACATTAAACGCTAAAAATTCACCTTGTTTTGCCTGATAAGTAAAGTAGGTTTCAGAATAAAAAATTTCATACGTTGCACATAGCCAAACTATAAGACCAATTATAAACAGCACAAAACTTAATATGGGCAGTTTTTTCAGCGGCACGTTTGTTGGTGGTGTTGTAGGTAAATAGTTATTAAAACACACTTCGTCGTAGCACAATTTTAACTTTTCGATCACTTCAGGAGAGGGAATGAATTGACCATTCTCTAGTTTTGATAAATAAGATTGTTGGATGCCTATTTCCCGAGCAGCAAATGCTTGAGTCCATTTTTTGTTTGTTCGAAGACGTTTTAATTCTATTCCTAGTGATTGCATACTTATTACTCTCTCCTTAATTGTTGCCGTATTATTATCACCAATTAGCTAATCCAGAGATAGAGCTTATGATTATATTCATGTAAATGAATAAAAGAATATTATGAATATTAATGGATTAGCGTTTTTTATGGGCCGTTTTAAATTATGCTAGCATTATCAAACTAACGAAAGGATATATTTTATTATGAAAAAACACGTCTATTTATTACTTAGCTCCATGGCTTTATTATTGGTTAGTTATCAAACTAATGCCGAACCTGTTTTTGCAGTTAAAGCCGATATTTATAAATTGAAAAATGAGATAACAATTGATAGTAAAATTGCTAAAAAACTAAAATCATTGGCTCCAATTCACCAACCAGTGCTATTAGCCTTATTAAATGAGAGTGCATTAATAGAAATAGGAGATGAAAAACAATTAACAGCACTTGAGGTAAAGGCAAACGAAGATGGATCGTTTTTTAATGCGGCGATGAAGTTAAAAGATAAAACAGATGGCCAATGGCAATCAATAACGTCTTTTATGCCTAACATTCCTAATGGTCAAACTGTATATTTTAGCCGTACTTTTATCGATAGTGTTTGGTTGATAAAGTTAACCGGGACACGTTACGAATCAGAGGAGCTGGGTCTAGCTAGTTTCCAAAACCAATAATAGTAATCGCTGGAGTATTATTATCTGTTTACTGAGGTTGATATTTTATATTGTTAGCTGTGTTTGATTTTAAAAATAGAATAATAAATCAATGTTTCAGGATAACGAATATTGTGATTATTACGATTTCATCGTTTTACAGAGCATGTTATGCACAGGTGTTTGTGGGTAACATGTCAGTTTCTTTTGTGTATCTTATGAAAGTGAAATAAAAGCAAGATTAGTGATAATAACGCTTGCGTAAAATCAGCCGCGCCCTATAATGCGACCCCACTGAGACGGCAGACAGCAACGCTTAGCGGGGCAAGAGTTAATCAGTGAGTCGAGTAAAACTTGAGTTTAAATTTTTATAAAGTTTAAATTTAAGTGTTGACAAAAAAATAGGAAAGCGTAATATGCGCAGCCCTAGCGAGATAAAGTTTAACTTTAATCGCAACGTTCTTTAACAATATAAAGCAATCATCTGTGTGGGCACTCGTACAGATTGAG
>NZ_JABCJL010000044.1:0-24402 GCF_012952265.1 Pseudoalteromonas sp. NEC-BIFX-2020_015 | reverse complement strand
TTCATGGCTATTGTTTTAAGTTGTTTTTGGCGAAGTAATTTGATCACAATTAGTCATGAAGGTCGATCCCCTTTACTCATCTTTTTTTAATTCATTTCGTGGGGATTCGTCAGGCTTGGGTATATAACGCAAGGTCATCATTAAGCTAAAAGCTCATTATGAACAGACAATTCCTGACAATGTCCGACAAGCGCTGAGAGATGTCTCATAAATAATATGCTAACATTTTTTCAGTCAATTTCGCTATTCGAAATGTAATGCTTAGTAATTGATTAATAAAAAATTATTAAAGTAATAAAAGCGTTTAGTGCGATTTTTAGCGTTGATAAATTAAACATTATGGAGATTATTATGAGCACCAGTAATAAAGGATTTAGTATTGCACTGTTGTTTGGTGTGACAGCTGCTTTAAGTGGATGTGGTGAAAGCACGGATGAATTAGATGATAAATTAACCCATCAAGTAAATATGTCTTTTATAAATTCATTGGATTATATGGCTGACTTTCATGTCAAAAAAAGGAGTATTAGCACCGGCTATAGCGGTTTATTTGATAGTGATAATATCGCTTCGGGCGATGTGGAGGCCAATGCTGTGGGTAGTCGCTATAACTACAGTTATAAAGTAATTAATAATATGATTAACTTGGGGGTTAAAGACAGTATCAATGCAAATAAAGAGGAACGCATAAATACAACCTTGAGTAATAATGATGATTTATGGGTTATTGCTTGGCAATCTTCAGGTGAACGGGCTTTGTCTGTGATTGATAAAAAACAAAGCAATACTGCCGATGTATTTAATGTACGTTTATTTGCCTACGGTGAGTATGATGTTTCAATTGATGATAAAAAAGTATTAATTACAAAAAAGGGCCGTGTCACAGAGTTTTTAGCGGTTAGTAACTGCGCTAATGGCCTAAAAGTTGCCAATCAGGCTATCGATTTATGTGGGGGTAATTTTGGTGCATCGTATTTACTTGTTGTCGATAGCAATGGTAAACGTGTAATGGCTCAAGAATAACCTTAGATTAAAACTCATCTGGTTAGCGTGAAGTAATTGCTGAGATAGATGTATACCCAAGCCACCTCAAGATGCAGAATTCAGCGTTTCACAGGGGCTTAATATCAAGGCGTTACTTTGCAACAATGGCAGTCCCTTTTAAGAAGTAATAACGATGAGAGTAAGTGCCTGTGAAACGCCCAACGGGTTGGTTTTAAAGCGATTTATACTGCGTTATTGATTTTAACAATAGAACCACTATTATTTGTAATCAATGCCTTGCCTAAATCGCTTTAAATTCCAACTGAAACTCGCATCTTGAGGTGGTTTGGGTATATTATCCAAAGTTCAAGTCTCTCAAAGGCGCTACTTCTATATTTAGGATATAGCGCCATATCCACCCATAACTACCATGCACTAACCACAAATAAGTAGCCTTTGGAACGGATAGTCTTAATTTTTATTGGATTACGCGCATTGTCACCGAGCTTCTTGCGTAACTGACTAATATGATTATCAACACCACGTTCAATACCATCATAGTGATAACCTTTTATTTGTTCAACAATGTCACTACGTGAAAGAATAACTCCTGCATTTTTAGCAAGTAGTAGCAGTAGGTCATATTCGCCGTCTGTGAGCTGGATATGTTGCGTTGCTAAAGAGACTGTCCGGTTATGTGTATTAATGATTAATTGCCCAAACGTTATAGACTCTTTCGTTTGTGGCTTTATGGCGAGTGGATCTGTGGGATGTCCACGTCTTAAAAAAGCTTTAATTTTTGCCAGTAGTAAGCGAGGTTTCACCGGCTTTAGTAAATAATCGTCGGCACCAATTTCAAGCCCTACAACCTGATCAATTTCTTCTTCTCGTGCAGTAAACATCAAAATATAGCCGCTGTATGACTGCCTTACTTCGCGGCATACCGTTAAGCCATCCTTGTTCGGTAACATAACGTCAAGCAGCACCAGAGCTGGCTGCCACTGAAGAATACGGGAGACCGCATGCTCGCCATTTGATTCTATTTCAACCTGATAGCCTTCAATCGTTAAATACTCTTGAATTGACTCAGCAAGCGGTAAATCATCTTCTACCACTAAAATTTTTGTTTTCATTTATTATTCTCTATGTGGATTCTTGATGTATGCGTTTGGCTGGCCAATTTAGCATGAAACACGCACCACCTAAGCTTGATGGCTCAACACTCGCGCTTCCTTCATGCCAGCCTAAAATTTGTTTAACGATTGCAAGGCCTAGCCCGGTGCCACCGACTTGCAAATTACGACTTTGATCTTCTCGATAGAATGGTTCAAATACCTTCTCAGCATTGGATAAAGGAATACCATCACCGTTATCCGCAACACAAATCAGCCAGCCTTTCACGGTTTTTTTATAGCTCACTTGGATACGGTTTCTTCCATACGCGATGGCATTGCGCATTAAATTACTTAATGCGCGGCTCATATAAAACGTATCAATCATTGCATGGCAAATGCCTTGTTCAAGTAAGACAATGTCAATATCTGGATTGGCCTCTTGCCAACATAATAACTCTTGTTTTATCCAATGATTAAGTTCAACGGCTGCAAATGTAAGTGTCGGTATTTCACGCTCAAATCGAGCATGTGTAAGCATTTCTGACACTAATGAATTCAGTTCATTCAAAGATAATTCAATCCGCTCTAGTTGCCCAAGTTGATAGTTATTGGCTGTACTATTTCTAAGTAATTCAATATTGAATTCAATGCGTGCAATAGGAGTTCGCAATTCATGTGATACAGCATTTATCAGGGTTTTATGAGAAGAGATAAGACGTTGTATTTTTTCGGCCATGATATTAAACGTTTTGGATAAATGGTTTAGATGGCTAAAACGAATTAGCTTAGCGCGAGCATCAAATTTACCTTGTCCAAGTAATATCGCAACTTTATTGAGCGATAACATAGAGCGCCAGCCAGGAATTAACCATATTATAATTGGTATAAGCAGAAAAAAGCCGAATATAAAATAAAAGATACTTAACATGTACACCACTTTGCCCTTTAGTTGAGGGCTAAAAGGGCCAAGTATAATTACTTTATCGCTATTTTTTATGTGCTGTACGGCAATGTCAGCGGGATAGCCAATAAAATTAGAATCCGCAGTGGATATGGTCACAATAGCCCCTGTTTTCAATTGGGCTATTTGTTGCTTTGTGTAAGTTAATTCACTCAATGTCATTAGTGCAACGGGGTATGAAAAATTATCACTGAGCGAATCAATTATCGACGGCCAATTGTGCTGTGGGTGTTTCGCTAAAATATTGCTTAGTAAGTAAAAAGAGCCCATCATCCAACGTTGTGCCTCGTTGACCAGATGCTTAGGTACCGTATTAGGTTTTACAATCACTAACAGCTGCTCGTTATCTATTTTTCGATAAGCTAAATCTGCTTGCGGGTCTCCCCAAATTTTATTCTCTGCGAGCCAAGATCGCTGCTCACTTGAAAAATCATTTTGTTGATAGTCTTGTAAAGTAAGTTCAAAGCCAAAATTGGCCTGTATGGTTTGTAAGTAAGCTATTCTCTGGTGTTTAGGTATGGATTGTAATTGTTGAGCAAGAAGATCCGTAGAGCCTGAGGTTAAAAACTCTAATGCCCATTTTTCAGTTGGGTACCTCACGTTACTTTCAAAATGAGGGATCACTAATAATTGAATGCTAACTACCGAAAAAATAATGATAAAAGATAAAAATAACAGGGACCTTTTCATAGTTAGTCTGTCAATAATTTATGTACAACCACTGTATCATACCTTTACATAAAAACTACTTTTGATGGCATACAGTGAGCTTAAATTCACGTTACGGATCAAAGTAGGTTTAGTAAATAAGCTAGATGGCTGGTCGTCCTTATTTTATACACCTTTGCGCTCTTAGGTCTTTCCTAAATATCTTTTGGCTTTGCCTTCTTTTACTTTTTCAAGATCAACTAATACAAGTCCATCAATGCAGTTATTGAAATCAGGATCAACACTAAAACTTAAAAACTGTACGCCGCCAGGCTCACATAGTTCGGTGTATTGTTTAAATAAAGTGGGTACTTGGGCACCCATGTTTGCGAGCACATGCTTAAGCTCAACAAAATCTTCTTTAACATCATTACCACAAAAAAGCGTTTCGCATTGGAGTCGCTGTTGCTCTGTGAGTTTAAACTCATTATTAGGTATGGCTATTGTTTGCTTGGCACCATAGTAATGCTGATAGTAATAAACAAGCATCGCTTTAGCTTGCTCTGGGAGCGTATTTGACACACTAACAGCACCATATAGATAGCGGTACTGAGAGTAGGTATTTATGAATGCGCCTATGCCATTCCATAAATAATCGAGGCTTTTTCGTCCCCAATATTTTGGTTGTACGAAACTTCTGCCAAGCTCTATGCCAGCCTTAAAGTAGGGAGCCATTTCATCACTGTATGAAAATAAACTATCGGTGTATAAGCCTTTTTGGCCATGTTTTTCAATAATATCTTGCGCACAGGCTAAACGGTATGCGCCGACGAGTTCAAGCTGTGAGCTATCCCACAAGACTAAATGTTGATAGTCCATATCGTATTTATCAATATCACGGCGTTTTCCACTGCCTTCTCCCACAGCTCTAAAAGAGATCTCTCTTAAACGGCCAAGCTCTCTGAAAATAGGTGAGCTACCTTGATATTGATACAAGTAAATCTGCATCCCATCTTGTGTGGTACCAAGTCGCTGGCATTTCTCTATGGCCTTTTTTAGCTCTTTACGGCATTCCGAGGTTGCGATAGGCGTTTGAGTTTTAAGCGGTAAGATTTTTTTTGATGTTAATGCATAGAGTTGCTTACGAATTAAATTAACGACCTCTTTGTCTTTGAGGTTTTCAATTAAGTAGGATTCAGGAGGAATTGATGCACCAATTTCAAACTCTAATGATTTTTGACGCTGCTTAAACATTTCTTTGACAAGTAGTAGACTCGCGAGCGGTTTGTAAATCATTGACGTACCATAAAAAAGCGAACTATTTTTGGCTTTTATAAAAATAGGTAAAATAGGGCTGTTCGCTTTTTTAGCGATACGTAAAAAACCACTATTCCACTTACAGTCTTTTATACCTGTTGGACTTAAACGAGATACTTCACCTGCTGGGAAGATCAATAGCGCACCTTCACTTTTTAAATGTTGGTGAATATTACTAAGCTCTTGCTTTTTACTTGTCCCAGATAAATTATCGACGGGCAAAAGTAACGAATGCATGGGGGTTACCGACATCAACATGCGATTGGCTACGACTTTTAAATCTTGGCGAACGCTTGATAACACTTTAATTAATGCTAACGCATCTAACGAGCCAATAGGATGATTAGCGACAATAACTAATTTACCTTCACTGGGGATATTTTCAATTTGTTTCGGTTTATAGCGAGTATCGAAGTCTAATTCGTCAAGCACTTGTTCTACAAACTCAATACCTTGTAAGTGAGGGTAAGCATCACCAAAGGCTACAAACTCTTGCTCATGTAGTAAGTACCCTAAGCCTTTTTTAACTAAACTTTTAACTTTAGGTGAGTTTTCTAGTTGTGGCAGATTTGCTGCGATTACTTTATCAACACTGATCATTATTACCTCGTTTGATGTTGGCGATAAACCAATATTGAAAGAGTAAAAGCAAGCGATGACAGTTAGGTTGCAATTGTGTGACTTTTTAAAGTGCGTAAATTGAATCTCATTAGATTAAATATTGCAGCAGAGGTTATACTTATTGTACATATACTATTTATTATAGGCATTCTATGAGCGTACTTGTCGCTATTAGCGGGCGTGATTGCAGTAAAATAATGACTGCATTGGAGGCTAAGCTACCAGATGTAAAAATTTCGCAGTGGCCACATTGTGATAATTTAAATGATATTGAATTTGTTCTTGCCTGGCTTGCCCCTGAAGATATGTGGGTACAACTACCAAATTTAAAAGCTGTTTCATCATTTGGGGCAGGAATAGACAGCATCGATTTAAATGTATTACCTAAAAATGTTGTTGTTACACGTATTGTTGATGAAAACTTGGCTCATGACATGGCTGAGTATGTATTAGCCCATATTTTGGCGCATAAACTGCGCTTAAAAGAGTACATATTAAAACAGCAAGATAACCAATGGTGCCCAAAGCGAAGCTATCGCGATAAGCATGTTGTTATTTTAGGATTTGGTGAGTTAGGTCAAGCATGCGCTACACGTCTTTTAATAAATAACTTTAGTGTAAGCGCGTTTTCGCAAAGCGCAAAAAGTATGGCTGATGTTAACTGTATACATCAGCAAGCAGCATTGCCTAATTTACTCAATAAAGCAGATTACTTAGTGTGTTTATTGCCTTTAACACCACAAACAAAAGGTATTATAGACCGTAATCTTTTAGCGCATTTACCACCACATGCAGTATTAATAAATGTATCTAGGGGGCAGCATGTGGTTGAAAAAGACCTACTACATGCATTAGACCAACAGCAATTGCGCGCCGCTACCTTGGATGTATTTACACAAGAACCATTAGGTGATGAACACCCATTTTGGCAACACCCTAAAATCACACTAACACCACATTGTGCAGCGTTGTCAGATCTTGATAGTGTGACCACTCAAATTGCACAAAATGTAGAGCGTTTAAAATTAGGCCTAGATTTAAATCATCAAGTTGATAGAACAAAAGGTTATTAAAATCTAAGTAATTAACGCAAAATACATATTGTTAACACTTGTAATTTTAGCTAATCTATAACGCGTACGATTTATAATAAAAACAATAATAAGGTTTATAATGAAACAACAACAAGGTGGCGTAAAACTCAGTGTTATTGTGGTGTCTATTGTACTAATGGGAGTGTCAGCATGGTTTAACCAAGCTAATGCTGATGAACAACCTCAACAATCAACAAGCCAAGTTAAATAAAAGTAATCACTAAGCCGAGTCAATCCTTCTTACATAGTGCTCGGTTTTTACTCCCTTCCTTTTTTACAAGCTTATTAATGCATTATTGTGCAAGCGAGTTATTTCTTTGCTAATAAGTTTAGACAAAAAAATACCTCACTCAGTAAAACCAAGTAAGGCATATAAAATTATCTTGGGGGATATATTAATTAGGCGTCACATTTAATTGACCAAAGGTATAAACTTTGAACAAATAAAATGTATTAATCAACACAAGGCTCATGTTTGAGATCACACTTGACGACATTAGGTCTAAACTAAATGATAAAAACAGTAAAACGCAGGCGCTAATCGCCGCAACGCGTAATATTGTTAGTTGGTTAATAAAAAATGCCCCTAATCCTAGGGCTAACAGTATAAAGTTTAAAAGCCAATCAAGCTCGTTTAGCATGGTTTTATCGTTGTTCATGTGTTGAAAAAAGGAGCGCCATTATGGTGAGTTTTTGCGCACCTTTCAACCAAGTAAATTTATTTTTTCGGATTAGTTTTTTTAATCCATCATTAGCTTTTTGAGCGCAGCAAAAAAGCCTGCATTTTCGGTTATTCGATATTTTTGACAGCTATCAGGCTGCTTCATATTTCGACACAAGTAAAGGCTGTTTCGGGTTAGATCGGCTTGAGGCTGCAAGCTTGAATCAAAAAGTGTGGCACCGTAACCAAACATACCAGGCCAGTAAACACTTTGCGTCACTAGGCCTAACTTTTCATACGTTATTAATTGTGGCTTAGGTACACTGACAGCGATTAGTAAAATTACACCAGTAATAATAAGTTTAGCTTTCGTTTTTTTGTTGTTAGCCCCAATTGTAATTTGTTGCTCATCTACACTTTGGATTGAGCTAGGAAGCTGACTGGTCCCCTTTTTTTTTGATGCAGTTGTCGGTTTTCTTCTTTGTGGTGTTTTTCCAAGTAAGGATTGTTTTTTTTGATTGTTAGACATAAAGCAAATCTGGCCTTTTAAGCAGAGCTCTCTATAATGAGATTATAAAATGAAATAAGTTATTAGGTATATACCCAAGTATAATAACTTAAACCTAGTTCATAACCTACGGGGATCAACCATGAATACGCAGCTTTCAATCTTGATAGTGGACGATGTAGGCACTGTACGTAGCTTTTTAAATCAAACTTTAATGCATTTAGGTATTGAAAACGTTAGGGAAGCATCGACAGCAGCGCAGTGCATTAGCGCGTGTAATGCAGCGAGTTACAACATTATATTTTTAGATATCGAATTACCAGATGGCGATGGAAAAGAACTTATCGCGCAAATAAACGATATAAATCCTGAGACAAATGTGGTGATGGTTTCAGCTCATTCTACGGTAGAGAATGTAAAAGATGCGATTGATAAAGGCGCTAAAGGGTTTGTTGTAAAACCATTTACACCGAAAAAAATAGCCGCAATGTTGAAAAAGTTTTACCCTGAATTAGTCATAGCCTAATCTAAAGTCATATCAAAATTACGCATAACAAATTATCTAGTGAATTAAATAACTCTTTAGGCTGCGTTAAAAATTATTGAGTTATTTTTTCAGCGCCATAGAAAATAGATATAAAAAAACCGGCCGAAGCCGGTTTTTTATATTCTAGCAAAAATAAATTATAGCGCTTTAATCTTAGCTGCTATGCGGCTCTTATGACGAGCTGCTTTATTTTTGTGAATTAGACCTTTAGTTGCGTAACGGTCTAAAATAGGTGTTGCAACAGCGAAAGCTTGCTGTGCAGCTTCCTTGTCGCCAGCTTCAATAGCAACAAGTACTTTTTTGAAGTATGTACGCATCATTGAACGACGGCTTGCGTTGTGTTGACGGTTCTTTTCGCTAGTGATAGCGCGTTTTTTTGCAGACTTGATGTTAGCCAAGGTTTGCTCCTAACAATCTTAAAAATAAGCTTAATTTAAAGGCCGTGGAATATGCCTTTTTTAATCATGAATGTCAATAAAAAATTGACATAACAAGAAAAACTGCTCCTTAATAACGAACATCAATTTGTTGCCGCTCTAGCAGTTAATATCGCTATTGTAACAAAGCCCGTGGTCTCAGCCTAGTGCTTTCAGTAGATTTTAGGCATAATTACCTTTCTTAATTGTTTTACAGCGAGTTTAAGGTGGCAAAAGGATTATTTCGTTCTGGTATGATTGTAAGTGCAATGACAATGATATCGCGTATTTTAGGATTAGTGCGAGATGCGGTGGTAGCCAACTTATTGGGAGCCGGAGCCGCAGCCGACGTTTTTTTATTCGCTAATCGCATTCCAAATTTTTTACGACGTTTATTTGCTGAAGGCGCATTTGCTCAAGCGTTTGTGCCGGTATTATCTGAAATAAAAGAACAACAAGGTGATGATAAAGTTCGTCTTTTTGTCGCCCAAGCAGCGGGGACATTAGGGACTATTTTACTGATCGTCACCATGATTGGTGTAATCGCATCGCCAATTATTGCCGGACTTTTTGGTACTGGTTGGTTTATTGATTGGTGGCAAGGTGGCCCAGATGCTGAAAAGTTTGAATTAGCGAGCAGCTTACTAAAATTAACGTTTCCCTACTTGTTTTTTGTTAGCCTTGTTGCACTTAGCGGTGCGTTAATGAATGTTTATAACCGTTTTGCGGTTGCTGCATTTACACCTGTTTTATTGAATATTTCGATTATTACATGTGCATATTTTTTACATGATAAGTTTTCTGTCGGTGCCTATTCACTTGCCATTGGTGTGTTTGTTGGTGGGGTGGTGCAGTTGTTGTTTCAATTGCCATTTTTGTATCGAGCTAGAATGCTCAGTAAACCACGCTGGGCATGGCAGGATGAAAATGTAAAAAAAGTACGCAAGTTGATGTTGCCAGCATTATTTGGTGTATCTATTAGTCAAATTAATTTACTACTAGATACAGTAATCGCCTCTTTGTTGATGACAGGATCAATCGCTTGGTTGTATTACTCCGATAGATTAATTGAGTTTCCGTTGGGTTTATTTGGGATTGGTATCGCAACGGTTATTTTGCCTGCGTTGTCTAAATTACATAGTAGTGATAAAGGCAGCGATTTTCAGCACACCTTAGACTGGGGAGTGCGGTTTGTGATATTTTTAGGGCTGCCAGCGATGGTTGGCCTGATGATTATCAGTCCGTTGATCATTTCAGTTTTATTTGATCATGGTGCATTTAAAGATGGCAATATTGACCATGTTCAGGCTGTAAGTTTCGGTGTTATGGCTTACTCGGTCGGGCTCGTTAGTTTTATGCTAATTAAAGTGTTAGCGCCCGGTTTTTATGCTCGCCAAGATACCAAGACCCCTGTGCGTATAGGTATTATCACCTTAGTATTGAACATGGTGTTCAATATCATGCTAGCCCCTTTTATTGGTTATTTAGGGTTAGCGTTGGCAACATCAATGTCCGCTAGCTGTAATGCGTATTTACTGTACCGCCAATTAAGCAAAGAGCAGGTATATCAATTCTCTCGTTTTAGTTTAGTGTTTTTTACTAAATGCGTCATAGGAGCATTGATTATGGGGGCTGTTGTTTGGTACACCTCAACACAATTTATGTGGCAGCAATGGCACTTCACAGAGCAAGTGATTTTATTAGGTGGTTTATTGGTACTTGCTGGGTTCGTGTATTTTTTGACCTTGTTTTTGTTCGGTGTACGATTGAAAACGATAAAAAGTGTTACAACGCTTTAATGAAGTAAAAAAAACGATTTATATAACCAACTGAAACTCGCATCTTGAGGTGGTTTGGGTATAATTGATGATTCTGTAACCCAAGTGAAATTTTACTCGGTACATAACGCTTACAAAGGCATTAGTTGGCATGGAGTTAATTAGAGGTATTCACAATATTCGCACGCAGCATTACGGCTGTGTGTTGACTATTGGTAATTTCGATGGCGTGCATTTAGGGCATGCTGAAGTACTCAATGGGTTACTCAATGACGCTAAAAAATATAATTTGCCCAGCACGGTGATGTTATTTGAACCACAGCCGCAAGAGTTTTTTGCTAAAGACAATGCGCCGGCTCGATTAACACGATTACGAGACAAACTACGTTTGCTCAAGGAATTAGGTGTTGAACGCGTTATTTGCATTAGTTTTAATCAACAATTTGCCAATATGCAAGCTGAGCAATTTGTGACAGATATATTGATCAATAAGCTTGGCGTTAAAGCGTTGACCGTAGGCGATGATTTTCGCTTTGGGAAAAGACGCCAAGGTGACTTTAATTTACTGACAAAAATGGGTCAAGCGGCTCATATGGATGTAAAAAGCACCGCGAGTTTTCGCCAATTAAATGCTAGAGTAAGCAGCACTTTGATCCGCCAAGCATTAGCTGAAGGTCAGTTAGTGCAAGCTAAAGCGATGTTAGGCCATGATTATGCAATATCAGGGCGTGTTATTCATGGCTGGAAACGCGGGCGAGAGCTAGGTTTTAGGACTGCGAATATCGCATTAAAGCGTCAAGTATGCCCAGTAAATGGGGTATTTGCGGTGCAAGTAACGTTAAACGATAAAAAAGTGTATGGGGTTGCAAATATTGGCAACAAACCTACATTTAATGGAACACGCGCATTATTAGAAGTTCATTTGTTCGACTTTGCGCAAGATATTTACGGACAGTTTATGCACGTGGAGTTGATTGAAAAACTTCGCGATGAGAAAAAATTCGAGACATTAACACAATTGACGGTACAAATAGCAACTGATGTTGCTGCCGCTAAACAGTGTTTTGGTTTAAATTAGGTAGCCGATACGGAAACTAGGATTAATGAGCGACTACAAGCATACTTTGAATTTACCGGAAACGACGTTTCCAATGCGCGGCAATTTGGCACAACGTGAGCCAAAAATGCTTAAAACATGGTATGAAGAAGACCTATATGGTCAAATTCGCAACGCTAAAAAAGGTAAAAAAACCTTTATTTTGCATGACGGCCCTCCGTACGCAAACGGCGATATTCATTTAGGCCATTCAGTAAATAAAATACTAAAAGACATCATTGTTAAATCAAAAACGTTATCTGATTTTGATGCGCCTTATGTACCAGGTTGGGACTGTCATGGTTTACCAATTGAATTAATGGTAGAGAAGAAAGTTGGTAAGCCGGGTGTGAAAGTCACGGCTGCTGAGTTTCGTGAAAAATGTCGTGCTTACGCTAAAAAGCAAGTTGAAGGTCAAAAAGTTGATTTTAAACGCCTAGGTGTATTTGCTGATTGGGATAAACCGTATTTAACGATGAATTTTGATTTTGAAGCCAACGCCATCCGCGTGCTTGGTCGCATTATCGAAAAAGGTCATCTACACAAAGGTGCTAAACCTGTGCATTGGTGTACTGATTGTGGTTCAGCATTGGCTGAAGCAGAAGTTGAGTACCAAGATAAACAATCACCGGCTATTGATGTACGTTTTGAATTTGTTGATCAAGCGGGCGTTGTTAATGCCTTTGATTTAAACGAAGGGCATGAAGGCTCAGGCACTGTAAGTACGGCTATCTGGACAACAACTCCTTGGACACTGCCAGCTAACCGCGCGGTTGCAGTACATGCTGATTTAGAATATGCACTGGTACAAGTTGATGATGAAGGCGCTACGCAGCGTTTGATTTTAGGCTCAGAACTTGTAAAAGATGCAATGGATCGATATGGCTTTAATCATTACCACGTATTAGGTTATGTAAAAGGTGCAGCGCTTGAAAACTTACAGGTAGCTCATCCGTTTTATGATTTTAACGTGCCAGTCATTGTCGCAGAACATGTAACAACTGATTCAGGTACTGGTATTGTTCATACCGCACCAGGTCACGGCCAAGAAGATTTCGTGGCAGGTTTACAATACGGTTTAGAAGTTGCGAACCCAGTAGGCGCAAATGGTGTTTATTTACCTGATACCGAGTTATTTGCCGGCCAACACGTATTTAAAGCAAACGCGAGCGTTGTTGATGTACTGACTGAACGTAATGCTTTATTGCATCATCATGCATTGACGCACAGTTACCCACATTGTTGGCGCCATAAAACGCCAATAATTTTTCGTGCTACGCCGCAGTGGTTTGTCAGTATGGATCAGGCTAATTTACGTCAAGATTCATTGGCTGAGATTAAAAACACGCAGTGGCTACCTGAATGGGGCGAAAGCCGTATTGCTAACATGGTTGAAGGTCGCCCAGACTGGTGTATTTCACGTCAACGTACGTGGGGCGTACCAATCGCTTTATTTGTAGATAAAGACACTGGCGCGCTTCATCCAGATACACAAGCATTGATTGAAAAAGCAGCTCAGCTGGTTGAAAAGTCAGGTATTCAAGCATGGTATGACTTAGAACCTGCAACATTGCTTGGCGAAGCTGATGCTCAGCAATACATGAAAGTGCAAGATACACTTGATGTATGGTTTGACTCAGGTGTATCTCACGCATGTGTTGTTGATGCCCGTGAAGATTTAGTTGGCCCAGCAGATTTATACCTTGAAGGTTCAGATCAACACCGTGGTTGGTTTATGTCATCAATGATGACGTCAGTTGCTATTAATGGACATGCGCCTTATCGCCAAGTGCTTACTCATGGTTTTACCGTGGATGAGAATGGCCGTAAGATGTCAAAATCATTAGGTAATGTTATTTCACCACAAAATGTGATGAACAAACTAGGCGCAGATATTTTACGTTTATGGGTTGCCTCAACTGATTACACCGCAGAAATGACGGTATCAGATGAGATATTTAAACGTTCAGCTGATCGCTACCGTCGTATTCGTAATACTAGCCGTTATTTATTAGCCAACCTAAGTGGTTTTGATCCTAAAACTGACCAAGTTGCTATTGATGATATGGTTGAGCTTGATCGTTGGATTGTTGGTCGTGCAGCACAGTTACAAGATGAAATTTTAGCCGCGTACGATAGCTACCAAATGCTACAAGTGACGCAAAAGCTAATGAACTTCTGTACTGGTGAACTTGGCTCTTTCTATTTAGACGTAATCAAAGATCGCCAATATACAGCGAAGAGCGATAGTCATGCACGTCGTTCGTGTCAAACTGCTTTGTATCATATTGCCGAAGCAATGACGCGCTGGATGGCGCCAATCATGAGTTTTACAGCGCAAGAAATTTGGGAAGCGTTACCAGGTGAACGTGATCAATATGTATTTACATCAGTTTGGTATGATGGCTTAAAGGCTGTTAGTGAAGGTCAATTTAGTAATGATGATTGGTTAACAATTCTAACAGTACGTGATGAAGTAAACCGCGTTCTTGAAGGTGCACGTAAAGAAGAAGTTATCGGTGCAACATTACAAGCTAATGTCGCTTTATATGCAAGTACAGAACTTACAAATAAGCTATTAGCACTTGGTGATGAACTACGCTTTGTATTTTTGACCTCACAGGTAACTGTAACGGCTGTTGATGCCCAACCAGATGGCACTCAAGCAACAGAAATTGAAGGCTTGTATATTAGCGTTTCAGCGACAGATGCTAAAAAGTGTGAGCGTTGTTGGCATTACTGTGATGATGTAGGGACTGATCCAGAACACCCTGAAATTTGTGGTCGTTGCGTGAGTAACGTAAATGGCGAAGGTGAAAAGCGCCAGTTCGCATAGGAGTTTTAAGTGAGCAAACTAGCCCAAAAAAGTGGTTTAGTGTGGCTTTGGTTAAGTTTGCTACTTTTAGTAGCAGACTTTGCCAGCAAAACACTGGTTGTTAAAACCATGAATCTATATGATTCGATTGATATTTTGCCTTTTTTTAATCTAACGTATGTCCATAACTATGGCGCGGCATTTAGCTTCTTAAGTGAAGCGGGTGGTTGGCAGCGTTGGTTTTTAAGCATTATAGCTATATCAATTAGTGTATTACTTATTTGGTGGTTAAAACGTCTACCAGCCACTAATAAAGTATTGTGCGGTGCTTATTCGTTAGTATTAGCAGGAGCGATAGGTAACTTATATGACCGTATGACATATGGCTATGTAATTGACTTTCTTCATTTTTACTACCAAAACTGGGATTTTCCAGCGTTCAACATTGCCGACAGTGCAATTTGTGTAGGTGCAGCGCTACTATTATATGATGCCTTTACAGGCGAAAGTCCAAAGGAGCAAAAAGCATGAGTCAATCGGTGATTGGTGAAAACTCACAAGTGATATTTCATTTTTCGATTAAATTGTCTGATGGCTCAGCAGCTGATTCAACCAAAGTTCATAATAAGCCCGCAAAGCTTGTTATGGGCGATGGTAGCTTAACGGCAAACTTTGAAAAATGTTTATTTGGTTTGGCATCAGGTGAGAGCAAATCATTTGAACTTGAACCAGAAGATGCATTTGGGCAGCCTAACCCTGATAACATTTATTACGTTGATCGCAGTAAATTTGGCCCAGAGACACCTGCAAAAGTCGGTTCAATTATTGCTTTTACGCAACCTGATGGTACAGAGTTACCAGGGCTTGTGCGTGAAGTGCAGGGGGAGTCAGTAACAATTGACTTTAACCACCCTCTAGCGGGTCAGCGATTAACCTTTGAAGTAGAAATTTTAGAGGTAAATGGCTAATGGATATTCTTTTAGCAAATCCACGTGGTTTTTGTGCCGGTGTAGATCGAGCAATTAGTATCGTAGAGCGTGCGTTAGATATCTTTGAAAAGCCAATTTACGTTCGCCACGAAGTTGTTCATAACCGTTATGTTGTTGACGGCCTTAAAAGACGTGGTGCGGTATTTGTTGAAGAGCTAGATCAAGTGCCAGACGATAGCATTGTTATTTTTAGTGCGCATGGTGTGTCTCAAGCTGTTCGCAGCGAAGCAAAGCGCAGAGAGCTAAAAGTTTTTGATGCCACTTGCCCGCTAGTTACCAAAGTACACATGGAAGTTACGCGCGCAAGCCGTAAGGGTATTGAGTGTATTTTGATAGGTCATCATGGCCACCCTGAAGTTGAGGGAACAATGGGGCAATACGATAATGATGATGGCGGTATTTATTTAGTCGAAACGACTGATGATGTTGCTAATCTTAATGTTAAAAACCCTAACAATTTATTTTATTGCAGCCAAACGACATTATCAGTGGATGATACTGCTGATGTAATTGATGCTTTGCGCGCAAAGTATCCCGCAATTAATGGTCCACGAAAAGACGATATTTGTTATGCGACACAAAACCGTCAAGATGCTGTTCGTGACTTGGCAGATAAAGTGGACGTATTGCTCGTTGTTGGTGCAAAAAATAGTTCTAACTCAAACCGCTTACGTGAACTTGCAGATAAAATGGGCACAACCGCTTATTTAATTGATGATGCAAGTAATGTTGAAAAGCATTGGTTTGAAAAGGCAAATGCGGTGGGTGTAACAGCGGGTGCTTCAGCCCCTGAGGTTCTTGTGCAACAAGTAATAAACTGCTTAAAAGAACTTGGTGGTAAACAGGTTATTGAAAACCCGGGCGAAGAAGAGAATATTGTCTTTGCAGTACCGGTTGAATTGCGTTAAGCCTATAACAACCTTTAAAGGAGAGCCGGATGAGCAAACAATTGCAACCCAATGTTTTGCTTTTTGCGGCTCTTTTTAAAGAGCGTGGAGTACTGGCTACACTTGTTGTAGGACAAGTTATAGCGACTATTTTAGCGTTTGCTCCAGCGACGGCTGATGCTATTTGGATTCGTTTAGGGGCTATTAGCCTTTTTTTACATCTCACCTTTTTATTCAGCCTTACTTGGCTTTATCTTTTACGTAAACGGCTTCAAAGACTAAATCAAACACCTCAGTTATGTGCATTAATGGCATCTTTATTATTAACTACCGCTTTGTTTAGTCTGCTTTTTACTGAGTTTACAAATGATTATATTGCGCTGCAAAACCCCTACGAGTTTTTATTAAAAAACCTACTAATGGTATTTTTAGTTGCAGCATTGTTTATTCAATTTTTAATTATCCACTATGAAAAAGAACAGCAAACCAATGCATTAGCGAGAGCTGAACTTGATGCATTGCAGGCACGTATTCGTCCACACTTTTTATATAATAGTTTAAATACAGCAGCCGAATTGACCCATTGTGATCCATTAGCTGCAGAGCAAGCAATTCTGGCCTTAGCTGCTTTATCGCAAGCTGCGATGAAAGTCGGAAAAAGCACTTTATTAGAAGATGAAATTAATCTAACAAAACAGTACATAGCTTTGGAAACTTGGCGGTTTTCAGAGCGCTTACAAGTAAATTGGCATATCCCTCAGCAGTTACCTGCGCTGAAAATACCATGTTTAACATTGCAACCTTTGATTGAAAATGCCGTGTGCCATGGAGTTGAACCTTCAGTAACAGGGGCTGTAATAAATATAGAGTTGTTGCTTAGCACTCAATCGTTGACTATTTTGGTATCAAACCCTATTTTTGAAGGTGTGAATAAACGTCCTGGGAATGGTATGGCGCTGGAGAACATTCGTCAACGGTTAGACATTTATTATCAAGGGAAAGGAAAGTTGGTAGTTACAACACGCAATGACACTTTTCGAGTGAAACTCGTTTTGCCTAGGCATGTATTAGACTTAAAGGATTTCCCATGAAAGTATTAATCGTTGATGATGAAGCATTGGCTCGCTCACGTCTAAAGCGCTTACTTGCTATATACCCCGATTTAAGCAGTCACCGAGAAGCAAGTAACGGTACGCAAGCATTAGAATTGATGCAGTCATGGGTTGCTGACTTAGTTTTTTTGGATGTCGATATGCCCGGATTTAATGGTTTAGAAGTTGCAAACGAGCTTAACCTACTCGCTGTACCGCCAGCGATAGTATTTGTGACGGCTCATCCTGAACATGCACTTGAGGCATTACAGCTATCAGCTGCAGGATATCTTGTGAAACCAGTGACTGAGCAAAATTTAGCGAAAACGCTAGAGCAAATAGGACGAGTAACTCGAGCTCATATACAAAAGAAAAAAACAGCGACAATAAGTTACCAGTTAGCGGGGGTTAGTCGAGTAATAGCGTTGGAAAAAGTTTATTACATTACTTCTGAAGAAAAATATACACGGATTATTTTTGATGACGGGGAGGCAATCATCGAGCAAAGCTTGAAGCAGTTAGTATCAGACTTTCCCGTGGAACTTTTACAGATCCACCGCAAGATATTGATTAATCGATCGCAGTTTCATGCATTGAAAAAAGCTGAAGATGGTAGCCATGTAGTGGAGCTTAAAAATTGCACTCATTTACTACCCGTAAGTCGGCGAGCTTACAAAGTGGTAAAAGAGCAACTTTAGGTTACTCATTGCAAATAGCGTTAACCGTTTATCAACAAAAATAACCTTTCATCCTAACCCTTCTTGTATTCCCTCCTTGTTAGATTATTCTTATCGTACGATATTTTTTATTAGGCATACTTATGGGCTCAGCACACCCTTCATCTTTACGAGGGTTTACACTTATTGAAGTATTAATTGCTTTCGTAATCTTAAGCTTTGGTTTACTTGGTGCTGTAGCATTACAAGCGACGGCTAAAAAAGCGAGTTTTGATTCAATGCAACGTGCCGCTGCTGTGGCATTAGGAAACGATATTATTCAACGTATGCGCGCAAACGATAGTGCCGGTTTTGCTGGGCGTTATAATGGGACATTTACAAGTGATACGGCGTTAAATCAGCAGCGACATTGTTATACAAATACATGCACAGCAGCGCAAATTGCTGCACTTGACCGTCAACAATGGATCAGAGCGATTCAAGCTAGAGAAAATACTGGAACATTAGATGACGCAACCGTTTGTATTAATAATACAGCCGGCGTTGGCGGCAAGGCAAATGCATTTTCATTACAAGTAGTTATCAGTTGGCAAGGGCGAGAGGCACTCAGTGCGGTTAAAGCACCAGACGATATCGTCTGTGGTGATGCTAATAAAAAACGCCGTATTGTTGTACTTGAAAGTTATATGTATTTAAGGACCACGTAAATGAGACAGACAGGTTTTACCTTAGTAGAGATGATGGTTTCGCTGTTTATTGGCGGCTTAGTGTTAGGTGGAGTAATGTTTACTTACATTAGCATGAAGGTAACCACTCGCGACACTATGACCATAGGCGAACTTCAGGAAACAGGGCGTTTAGCGCTCAATATTATGCAGCGCGATATTGAGCAAGTTGGCTTTTGGGGAACTTATTATGAGAACTCTTTTACTGATGTAAATACACAAACGCTCCCAAACCCAGGAGGTGATTGTTCTGAAGGTCCTAATAATGGCAGTTTTCCAAACTATGTAGATAATAGTAATTTTCGTTCTATTTATGCCATAGAGTCTACAGGGGGCGAGCAGCTAAATTGCGCCCCGAATACGAGAACAGATAGCGATATTTTACAAGTTAAGTTTTTAGAGGGCTTACAAATAGAGCCAGGTAATACGACAGCAAATCATTATTATTTTATAGCAGAGCAAGAGCAAGCAAAGTTTAACAGGGGGGTTGTTAATGCAGGAGATATTAATGGTAATGCCACTATTTGGCGGTATCGTCATCATGTCTACTATGTTGGAGAGACAACGTTTCAATTAAATAACCAGTCAGTAACTGTACCCGCTTTACGGCGACAAAGGTTGACCCCAGGTGGAGGGATGGTCAATGAAACTATTATGGAAGGAGTTGAGAATATTCGCTTTCTATTTGGTTTAGATACAAATAACGACCAACGCGTTGATAGTTACCGCAGTGTTGAAAATATGACAAGTACTGACTGGGAAAATCGTCGAGCAATACTCACGGTTCAAGTCTTTGTGTTAGTACGTGCATTACAACAAGATAATGATCTCAAACAGACCAACCAAACTTACACATTAGGCGAAGATGCAAATCAAAGGGTTTTAGTGTTCGATGATAGATTTCGCCGCGCTCTTTTTACAACGACTATTCGTTTAAATAACATAGGAGCTAATTTATGGCGAATTTAACATCACACTCAAAACAGCAAGGTGTAGTGCTAGTGATTGCTTTAATAATGGTTGTTGCGGTAACAGGTATAGCAGTTGCCTTAATGAGTAGCAGCAGTATTGATATTAAAATTACAAATGCTGCTTTTGAGCGCGAAGAGGCTGAAAACGTTTTAATTGGTACTGTGCAAAGGGTTATTGCAAATGAATCAGCACGAAAGGGTGCAAATAGGTTCTTGTTTACTAAGGTACAGATCCCAGAAGGTGGCATGGCGCTAGATAGGATTGGAAACACCACTAGCTCAATGATTAATTTAAATAATGGGCCACTTGACTTACCTTGCCCGCGTAAATTTGATTTTACTGAGGGTATGGCATGCAATATGGTACAAGTGAGTACAACTATTAATTATGGCACAAAAAGTAAGCATACACTTACCGTTGTCTCTGGGATTGCCCAAGAAATGGCAAGTTTAAACACTGGTGGCTAAGCGAGGAATACGATGAAACTTAAGTTGTTATTTATAAAAACTATGCTAGCTACTGTCACTTTTTTTAGTGTCCAAAGTTATGCTGAAGATATTGAACTATATGTGAACCATGATGTAGAGATTACTGAAAACCCTCGTGTATTATTAGTATTTGATACATCGGGTAGTATGGCTTTTTCTACGAGTACAGGGCGCAGTTGTGGTTATAATCGTGGCTATATTTTATGCAGCGATAGTCGTTTAGGTGTTGCTAGAGATGCTATGACTCAACTTGTCAATGACAATGAAGATATAGATTTTGGGTTGATGCGTTTTAATGGCAGCTCAGGCGGGTATGTTTTAGCTAAAATGGGCTCAAATAGAACCACGCTCATTAACCAAATAAACCGGTTACCGGCTGATGGTGCAACGCCTTTGAGCGAAACCTTATGGGAAGCTTATCTTTATATATCAGGCAAACAGGTTGAGTACGGTAGAAATACAAGAAATAGGGACTACTCTGCTGAATCTGGGAGTTATTATATTTCACCATTTAAACCAGCTGCAGGTAAACCGCCACGCTGTGATAACTCTGTTAGTATCATTATGATGACCGATGGTGATCCATCAAATGACTCAGGTAAAAATACCGATATAAGGAACCTTTATAAAAGCCATTTTAAAACATACCCTCAAACAGTAAGTAATAACTATTTACCCGCATTAGCTAAGTCAATACATGGGATTGATAATGGCGAAGCCGATGAAAATGTTGTTATTGATTTATACCCAAGCACACCTAAAGTACATGACTTAGGGCGGGTTTATACAGTTGGCTTTGGGTCTGGTATGAGCGCAAGTGGTAAAGCATTATTAGAAAAAACTGCTGAGCTTGGTGGTGGTCAATATAAACATGCGGATACGGCAGAGCAACTATCTGATGCATTTAAAAAATTCATTACAAATATAAGAGCGGTAAACGATACATTTACTTCTCCAGCAGTGGCTAGTAATAATGTTGATCAAACACGTAGTCGGGATTCGATATATTATGCAATGTTTTACCCTGAAAAGGGAGCTCGTTGGCGCGGTAATTTAAAAAAGTTAAAAGTATCAGGCTCTAAAATCCTTGATTCATCAGATAAAGAAGCACTCAATGCGGAAGGTCTTATAAAAAAGGATGCGCGAACTTTTTGGTTACCAAGTAATGTTCCCGCTGATGGTAATTCAGTGCAAAGTGGGGGGGTTAATCTAATGCTGACAACCCTAGCCACAGGTGGCCGAAAATTACTTACTGATGCAGGGTCTGCTGGGTTAATCGCATTCACAAAAGATAAAGTGTCTAATGCATACGGAAATGACAATAAGGCCGCGGCAGCATTTGGTGTAAGTACCTCTGAGTTACAAAAAACTATTGACTGGGCGCGAGGTATCGATGTTGATAATGAAGATGGAGATAGTTCAAGTACTGATCAAAGAGATGATATTTTTGGCGACCCACTACACTCAAAACCAGTAACGATTGATTATGGCAATGATGATGTACGTATTTTGATTGGAACAAATGCTGGCTTTTTACATATGTTTCAAGATAAAGCGAGTGAAGCAGGGGATACGATTAGTGAAAGCTGGGCATTTATTCCCAGCAGCTTATATAAAATTATTGACCCAATACGCAAAAATCAACCAAGCGTAAAGAAATACGGTATTGATGGACCCATCACTGTATTTTTTAATGATGCAGACCGTGATGGGGTTGTCAATGGAAGTGATAAAGTATGGGCTTTCTTTGGAATGCGCCGTGGTGGGACAAACTATTATGCGCTTGATATCACAAACCCAGATTCGCCTAAGCTTATGTGGGGAGGCCCTATCCAGGGCGGAACAGGCAGCTTTACAGAGCTTGCTCAATCATGGTCAGCACCTATTGTGTCGTATATTAAAGGTCACAAAGGAAAGCCTGTGCTTATTTTTGGAGCCGGCTATGATATTAATAAAGACAATGTCTCTTTAAGTAATGATAGTAAGGGTCGTGGAATTTATATTATTGATGCGGAAACAGGGGCGCTTATATGGGAATTAAGCCCAAGTACTGGGTTTAAAGGTAAGCACAGTATCGCAGCTGATGTAACGACACTAGATTCTGATTACGATGGTTATATCGATCGTGTTTATGCTACGGATACAGCCGGAAGTATTTGGCGTATTGATATGCCGAGCGATAGCCCAACGGATAGCAAAAACCCGTGGACACACTTTGAACTTGCTAAATTAGGTGGAACATCATCTGGCGATAGACGTTTTTTCTACAAGCCAATGGTTGCGCGCACTATGTTTAGTAAAGTAACTAACACAACCATAAATGGTTCAACAATTGTCACGCGTTTAGACACTCCATTTGATGCCGTTTTAGTTGGTAGTGGTAACAGATCGAAACCAACAGGTACATTAACACAAGATCAGCTTTATATGATTCGCGATACCAATACAGTAACTCAATCATTCAAAGATACAGACGTTCCAGAACTTATCACGACCGCAAAGCTCATGAATATGAATTCAGATCCATTTGGTAACGCACTCAATGATATTGATGCATTTACCAAGAAAGAAATTGAACTGAGCAAATTTAGTGGTTGGTATTATGATTTGCCAGGAGCCGGTGAGAAATCATTAGCAGCAGCAACGGTTATAGGTGGAGTTGCTTATTTTACTAGTTTTACGCCAGCATCTGCGACTGAGACAGTAAATCAATGTTCATTAAGTGGAGGCAAAGGATCGTTATATGCCTTCCACCTACATTATGGAACGAAAGTATATGAGCAACTTAGCTTTGTGACTAGTAACGATGTACCTGACACACCGCAGCTTTATTTTGGTGAAATAGAGAATTGTCCTGATGTAGACCTTGATGGATTTTGTGATGAAAAGCAGTCTTGTACCGATTCAGACTCTGATGGTACGTGTGATGATGGAACTCCTCCTGATGGAGATCCATCATGTAAAGATTTTGATCTTGATGGCTTCTGTGATTACGGGGGGGAGATCAAAGAAACAGTAAGCCAATTCTTATTAATAGGGCCTGGGATTAAAGTAAGTGAAAATAGCGGGGATAAAGATAATCCGTTTGTTCCTGAAAAGGTATCAGGCCCGGGTATAACTATTGATGAGAATGGTAAGATAAAACTGGTAAGTGATGCAGTTCCTATTGGGTTTGGTTTTGAAACTCAACAAACGTATATTTATAAGCGGGAAGTCAATGATAATGAAAAATAGAAGAAAATTAGCGGGATTTACCTTGATAGAGCTTATGATCACCGTTGCTATATTGGGTATTATTGCTTCAGTTGCTTTACCTAGTTATTTTGAGCATGTAAAACGTACTGCTCGGACTGAAGCTGTGACGGCTTTGCTAGATGCTGCAAATAGGCAAGAGCAATTCTTTGTTGATAACCGCCAATACACAGACACATTAACTGATATTGGTGTGACTACACCTACGGAGCACGGCTTTTATAAAATTACGGTTGAAAGAGATAATGCCGCCGGTACGTTTAGCTTTACGGCCACGCCAGTAGCAGGGCCTACACTTAAAGATGATGAGTGCAAAACACTAACAATTGATGACACAGGTTTAAAAACATCAACGGGCAGTGCTGACCATTCACGATGCTGGGGTAAGTAACCAGAACTCGTGATGTTAGCTCCATCCCTAATAAGTAAATTCAACACTAACAGTGTTGAATTTACTTATTATATATCCGTGCGTGGCACGTGAGATTTGGTTAAATTACTGTAACTACTCAGCACTAAACCTTGCTTATTGAAAACGATCAAAAATAAAGAAGGGATCGACTTGCTTGATCATTTCAACGCGTTATTCTGTTGCTTTCCTTTGATTATGATGTGAATAAATGAAAGTAAGTCGGATCGATATCGAGTCGAATATCGACAATATTAAAGCACAAATTGAAGCAGATAAAACGTTATCGACGTCAATGCGTGCTGCGATCGATTTACTGCTACTTATTGTTACGTTACTTTCTCAGCGTCT
>NZ_JABCJL010000043.1:0-26100 GCF_012952265.1 Pseudoalteromonas sp. NEC-BIFX-2020_015 | reverse complement strand
GATCGGAGCCTGCAATTACACCTGCATTGTTACGCTCAACACCGTCTTTATAAAGCGCAGGTTGCGTTTGCGTTACGGTGTAACCATTAGTATCTGAGGCAAATAAATCAGCGAACGTGTATTCACCCTGCGCATTCGTTTGCGTTGTCAGGTTAATGTCAGTTCCGAAGATATCTTTACCTGTTAAGGTAATGTCTACATTGGCTAATAACTTGTCGTTACCGGCAAGTGCGCCATCTTGGTTTTTATCAAAATACACACGGCCTGACACGCTTGCTGTATTTGGGTTTTGCTCTGTGAAGTCAACAAACTCGTTGTTGGTGGTCAGCACAACAGTCACTGTATCTGTTAGATCAGAGCCTGCAATAGCACCCGAGCTATTACGCTCAACACCGTCTTTATAAAGCGCGGGTTGTGTTTGCGCCACGGTGTATCCATTGGCATCTGAGGCAAATAAATTCTCAAACGTGTATTCACCTTGCGCGTTTGTTTGCGTTGTCAGGTTAATGTCAGTCCCGAAGATGTCTTTACCTATTAAGGTAATGTCTACATTGGCTAGTAACTTGTCGTTATCAGCAATGGTGCCGTCTTGATTTTCATCAAAATACACACGCCCAAACACACTTGCGGTATTAGGGTTCTGCTCAGTAAAATCGACTAACTCATTATTGTTAGCCACTAACTGAACTGTGACCGAATCAGTTGTTTCAGAGCCTGCAATAGCACCCGAGCTATTACGCTCAACACCGTCTTTATAAAGCGCAGGTTGTGTTTGCGTTACTGTGTACCCATTGGCATCTGAGGCAAATAAATCAGCGAAAACATATTCACCTTGCGCATTCGTTTGTACGGTAAGGTTAATGTCTAAACCGAAAATATCCTTACCCGTTAAGGCAATATCGACATTGGCTAATAACGTGTCGTTATCTGCAATCACACCGTCTTGATTTTCATCGAAATACACACGCCCAGACACGCTTGCTGTGTCTGGGTTTTGCTCTGTAAAATCATACGTTTTTGTAGTGCTATCTGTGATAATGATTTTGCTGATCTCATCCGTTGTATCAGAATCTTTGATCGCACCGTCACTATTTCTCTCTACACCATCTTTATACAAAGCAGGATGTACTTGCGTTAATGTGTAACCTGTTACGTCCGATGTAAGTACATTTTCAAAACGATAGTTACCTTGCGCATCTGTGGTGGTGGTTAGGGAAACACTCGCCCCTCTTGCATCTTTACCAGTGAGGTTGATAGCAACGTTTTTCAGCAATTTATCATTGGTATCGACTACACCATTTTGTTCAATATCAAGGTAAACCATTCCTTGAATAATCGCAGAAAGCAGCGTCGGAACCTCAGCAAAGTTTCTTTGTAAAAAACGTTGATTATTATTCAAACGCCCTAGAGTAATCATGTCTGTTGTGCGGCTATTTTCAAGTACCGCACCATCTTCACTTTCTAAGCCATCACTAAAATCAACGGGTTGAACTGGTTGCCTTAACGTGTAGATACCAGCACGTAAGCCATTAAATGAATAAAGACCTTGCTTATTACTTAGCGTGTTTAAAGAAACGTCTAAACCGGCTTCATCTGTACCAACTAATTCAAATTCAACACCTTCAAGACCTACTACCTCTGTAACCTCTTGCACGCCATTGTCATTTAAATCAGACCAAACAAGGCCAGCAACTTCACTCGAACCGATCTCAGCAAATAAGTGATTATCTGAGTTTCCTTGGCCTGAAATAGTAATACCTGCGATAATATCTGACTGCTCACTGTTAACAATCAACACACCTGCACGACTATCTTTACCATCTTTAAAGTTGATCAGTTCGCTTTGATCTACTTGCGATAACTGATAAACACCCGGTTCAAGATCAATGAAAGTAAACTCACCGCTGGCTGTCGTTTTTACTGTTTGAGTACCTATAATAGAGTTATCACTACGTACACCTGAAAGCGCAATAGTAATACCGCTAAGCCCTGCATCAGTTGCAGCTTGTTGAACACCATCGTTATTTAAGTCAAAAAACACTTTACCTGATAACGCTGAATCAACGGCTCTAACTGTCTCTGTATCTTCGTTATTAGTTTTATCAATATCAAAACCTTTTGTCTCAACCCAAGCATGGTTAGTTATTAGCTTAGAAGTCGGAATTTCAACTACTTTCACAGGGATTGTAACTCGCACAGAGTCACCCAAAGCAATTTCGTCAACTAGGCATATTACGCGTTGTTTAGATACTGATTCGCCGCTTTTTACAGCGTTATCAACCAAGCACAGACCATTTTCGACTGTTGGTGTACCGTTAACTTCTACCTCTGTTGGTAAAAAGTCATAAATAACATTTTCAGCACTGTCACCTGGACCCGCATTAAATACATCAATATAAAAATCAAATTCACTACCAAGCGCTACACTCGCTTGAGATGCCGTTTTTGTTAACGCTAAATCAACGACTACGCGAATTGATGTTTGCTCTCTCTCCTCGTTATTACCCAAGACAGGATCGCGCTCATTTGAATAAATAACTGCGTTTGTTGCACTTACTTCACCTGCTGTACTTGGACGAGATAAGACTTTAAAAAACAAATAACGGGTATATATGTTTTCTGTACTACCATTGGGGTTTTCTTTTAACTCAAGCGGCTCAAGATTATTATTTTCATTTTCTGGGCCATCACATTTTATTGTGTACTTTTGAGTAATAACCGCATTAATACTGTCACAACGTGCTGTTTGCGCCGTACATGATTTATCATTATCGCTATCACATAAAAATTGGATACGTCTATTCGCACCGGATGGAGTCATGTTAAAGTCATAACGCACACCGCTGGCTACTGACAAATCACCTTTATTATCAAATAAATACTCTAGATCAACCTTATAAACTACAACATTATCAAGTGATACGGGGAAATCACGAGGAGACGGCACCCATGCAATTGGATCTAGCACATCATTATTTTCTATTTTTAAATTTGCATCTCGTGCTTCAACAAGTAGTTCTGCTGTTTGAGTATTGTTAGATGAGTTAAGATCTTGCGCCATATTATCTGCATAAATGGTGCTAATACTTGGTAATCTCCAATCCTGTCCGCTAATATCACTTTTTGGTATAAAACGTAAAGTCACTGTTTGTACTTCATTACTTGCAAGTACACCTATTTCGCATCGTAACTGTAAGGTAACGCCATTAAAGACACACACATTACGCTGACCCAGGCGCGAAAAATTACTGCTTAAAAACTGTATTTTACGGCTAATATTTGGTTTAAATTGATGTTCTAAGATAACCCCATTGGCTTCACTCGACGCGGGATTATGGATCTCAATAGTCAATAATGATTCGTCACCTGTTAAAACTGGATTAGCAGCATAAGTTACTGCGTTAACCGCCACATCAAACCTAGGCTGTAAGGTCGTTGTTACCGCTGATTGGTTATTACTAGGATCTGTATCTGCAAACGAAGACGAGCTTACATTTACCCTGTTTGTAAGCTGATTATTAACCGTTGTAAATGGACGACTTGCTGTTATATCAAGCTCAACAAAATCACCTACTTGAAAAATTTCACCCGATGCCAATACGCATTTAATAGTGGATACCGTTTGCTCATATAAGCCACTATCGCTTCGTGAACAAGTAAATTGACTATTGCGATTACTAGTGATTGTAGTAGGGAAATCTATCGTGGTGGCAATTACACCTTTTCTCGCGATAAAAGTACCCGCAAAAGTATCAGTGATCACTAATGTATTAGTGCCATCGCCAATAATTGTGCTACCAGATAGATGTTCTGCTTTTATTGTATATGTAATTAAACGTTGATCGGCACTGAGTTGAGCTGCTTTTGTTACTTTTAAATCAGCACTTAACACTGAATTAATTGTCGCTGATGCCCGTGCAATACCAGGGAACCCACCCTCATCAATCAATGTTGCATTATTAGTTAACCCCCCTAAACCTACGGCACGAGTCGTTATAACCAACAAAGGTGCAACGCCAGATAGCCCCTCTACTGGATTGGGGGTATATAAACAACTTACCTTACCTCCAGTACCGTCACTCAACGCTTCAGAGAGTGAGCATTGCCAATCTGTACCATATTGATTATTAGCAATAAATTGCTCACCTTGAGGTAACACATCATCAACCCTGATAGTACCTCCCGTTGCACTTTCGCCATTATTTGCAACGGTGAATTCATTTAATATTTCAGCATTTTGTGTCACTAACTGAGTATTATCTGTTAAGCGAGACTTTTTAACTTTCGTTAAACTTAATCTAACAGGATTACTAGGTTGAAACCCCCATCCTTCATATGTAAATGAATTTGCGTTAGTCAAACCATCATATGTGACTGATGCGGTATTCCTTGGCATTGCTTCACTGAATGGCGTTTTCGCCGGGATTATTACACTTATCGCATCCCTACTTGCCATGCTAGCGCTTTCACAAACAACTTGGGTATTCCCACTTACAGTACAGGACCAGTCTGAGGCGCTCGCACTCCCTCGGTTTACAGTAACAGATCCAGCAATGGTGTAACCGTTTATTAATGTGTCAGAAATAACTACATTATTAGCCGCACCTAAACCTACATTACTTACGCTAATAATAAAGTTAAAGACTTTGCCCATCTCATTTTTATTATTCCAAGCTAAGTCTGACGTTTTTGTAATTCGAACATCGGCCTCAGAAGATAAAATTGTAAAACTAGCTGAATTAGATATTGGTGAACCTGTATCAAGGGTAAGTGTAGCGGTATTCGTATAAGGACCAGCCTGCTTTGCCTTTGTTTTTAGGGTGATTTTAACTTCTTGATCTTTCTTAAAAGATCCATTTACTGGTAAACACGTTACCGTTGGCGACTTAAAAGTACAGTTGAAGTCACTAGATACAGCACTGACAAAATCAAGGCCTGTTGGTAAGTCATCAGAGATTCGAGTAATTTGTACTTCATCACCATTGTTAATCGCGCTCAGATTAAAAGTGATCTCATCACCGATTTTAAATTGTGTAGCCCTTCCCTCTAGCGTTTTTGAAAAACTAACAAGATTAGTTTGATTACCTTGTTGCGCAGTAAACGTATGTGTAATCGTATTATTATTGGTATTTCTATCTATCGTAGATGATTCAACACTCAAAGTAGACTGATAAGCAGCAGCAATCGATGGAGTCGTTGCTGAAATAGTAAATGGAACGCTCGCATTACTCGCCAACTCACTTGTTGAACTACATCTCATTTCATTTTGGTTATTAAATGCAGAACAATTCCAATTAGGGATTTGTACAGCAGCGATATCTGTCACGCCAGCCGGTAGCCTAATAGTAAATGCAGGGTTAACCGCCTTATTTGGGCCATTATTAATAACGTTTACTCTGTAACTAAAACTATCACTGACAGTTAACCATCGCGATTCGTATCCGTCTTTATGGTATGACACAATTGACCCAGTCAAATCTGCATGCTCACTGACGCTGGTATTGACTGCTCGCTGGTTATTTTCAGGCTTGATTTCTGCGGTCAAACTCTTAACGCTTGATGTAGCAGTTACCGTGCCGCTACCTACTCCTGAAAGTCGAGCATGAATTTCAAGATTTTGGCGTTCATTAGGTTCAAGCTCATCTTTTAAACAGCGAATCGTTTGCGTGCCAGAACACGCCCAACCTTTTTGGGCATTAACAGACTGATTAACCCAACGTGCTGTACTAGGTAAAACATGGGTAAACTCAACCCCTTTAGCTATATCCGGGCCATTATTCTGTATCGTGATTTGGTATTTGTAGTTCTCATCCACATACACAGTGGTAGGTAACGAAACTAAATTTGTTATGGCAACATCTACACCTGCAACAATAGATGTATTTTGCGTTTCGCTGTTATTTAAGAGTTTGCCAGCATCTTCATTACTAGCTTCGATACGAACTTGAGAATCAACGATATTACCGGTCTGCGCTGATGTCTTTATCGTCAAAAGCAAGCTTTTACGTTTATCTGTAATCGATGTGCCATCAATAGTCGCCCAATTACAGATAACTTCTCTAGTCGTCAAAGTATAAGAACATGCAGTAACGTCATTTACGCTAACAAATGTGGTGCTATTGGGTAGAGGGAATATTAATTTAACGTTAGTTGCAACGGTTTGCTCTGCATTTTCAAAGTCAACCTGATACCGTATATCAGCCCCCCTTGGGACTGTGGTATCAATATCTTTAAAAGTAGATATTTGTAAATCCGCAGAATATGCAAACATTGAATTAGCAAATATAAGAAATGCCAACGCCGAGTATATTATTTTTTGTAACGCTATTTTTAATAACACTAAAGCAACCTGTACCCTAAACAACCACAAAGGAAAGGTCGAAGATTGTACACATTAACGGGACTCAAATCCAGTTTAATACAACTTTATACGTAGTTTTCTAATAACGAACTTAGTTTTACTTTGTTTAGATTGATACAAATGAAATTACATAGTCGATTGTGATTACTTAGTGGACTAGTCTAAGGCTGGCAAATATTAATTTAACTATACTAAGAATCGAAAGGAGGGGTATATTTAGTATTTAACCTGAACTCTGGTTAAGATATTTATACCCAAATTACTTCAAGATGCAGAATTCAATATCTATAAAAAACAGTCTGAAACACCTCTAATGGAATAATCCAAAAACAGCCTTACGGTTGAATTTAGATGTAAATTTTATGGAACAAAAAAGCTTTGTAAATAACGTTATAACCAGCCTTTTTGTTTGGCTATACGCGCTGCATCTACTCGGTTTATGGCATTTAATTTAGCAATAGCGTCCGATAGGTAATTACGTACCGTACCTTCGCTTAGATATAACTTGGCGGCGATGTCACTTGTTTTCAACCCGTCTCCAGCAAGTTTTAATGCTTTTCGCTCCTTATCAGATAACGGATCACTGTCTTCAAGTGCATTTAATGCAAGCTCAGAATCAATTACTTTTTGCCCTGCCATCACTTTTTTTAATGTGGCAATTAAGCTATCACTGGGTGCTTCTTTTAGTACAAATCCTTTAACACCAGCGGCCATAGAGCGGCGAATATACCCAGCGCGAGAAAACGTGGTCATAATCACCACTTTTATTTCAGGGCATTTATCACGTAACTGTTCAGCAAGTTCAATACCTGTCATTATTGGCATTTCAATATCACTGAGTACAATATCTGGTTTCAACTGAGGGATTTCTTGCATTGCAATTTGCCCATTCGCGGCTTGACCTATGACCTCAATGCTTATATCTAAGCTAAGTAATGCAGCGACAGCACCAAGAACCAACCCTTGATCTTCAACTAAATAAACTTTAATCATAACGTCACCTCATACTCTCTAACCAAAGGTAGAATAATATTCAAACTAAAACATTCCCCAGTTTCTATATTAATTAAACCACCAAGCTGTGATGCTCGCTCCTTAATACCATTGAGGCCATTGCCCTTGTTTACTTTTTCACACAGGTCATAATTTACAATATTAATTTCTAACTGCTCCTCGCTTTGCTTTATGTATATAGCACAACGTTTATTTTTACTATGGCGTAGGAGGTTGGTCACCGCTTCTTTGATTATCAAACTAGCAATACCCTCAACTTTAACTGGTAACTTATTTATATCTATATGTAAATCAACATCAAAACCTTGCTCATTTAAACGCTCCATCAATGTAGCTACCTGATTGCTTATATTTAGCTGCTTTAAATCACTCACCGCACTTCTTACATCACTTAATAATTGCCTTGCAAGCTCAGCAACTTGTTCAATTTCGCTATTTGCTTGGGGATACCGCTGAGCTTGATTGAGCTTACTGGCAAGTTCAGCTTTTAGCGCGATAGAAGATAGTGAATGACCTAAAATATCATGTAAATCTCGGGCAATTCGTTCTCGCTCAGCAATAGCGGCTAGCTGCTCTAACTGCTTCGCGCTTTCTTGTTCTCGCTGCTTGTAAGTACGCTCTTTTTGCCCTGCAAAACCAAAGGTAAATAACGCGACACTTAAAATAATTGCAACGCCTAGAAAATATTCAGGGCCATGTAAATCAATTAAATAGGCACTGCATATAACACCAACAATGACAGATAAACCCGCAACTAAGCGAGACGTTTTTGTAAAACAAAACCCGGCAATATAAGCTGTAAATCCAAAAAGTGTAGATGTGCCAGATGTAAAAAAACTGGCTCCGACACATACCATAAGCATAGCGATAAACAAGGCAGTGACGTTAGTGTTCGCACAATTAATTGCCTTAATATACAAAACTATAAATGCGCAATAAAAAAGCAATGTTGCCGTAATATTCAATACACTTAATTGCTCAAAATCAAAAAATGTGGGTAATAGATAAAAACCTGTAAATAATAGTGGCCCCCAATTCCAAAACTGTTTGATTCTACTTTGCAAAGCCAAGCTTGTATGTGTACTCATAAATGTCCTTTATAATCCCTAAAACCGCACCACATAATATTACTTAACCTGAACTCGGGTTAAGATATTTACTAACGTATTGATTTAATATTATAAAAACTTACTCAACTCTCCAGTCGGAGATTTTCAGGGATAACAAGGCGAATTTACTTGCAATAGCTGTTCTATTGCAAGTAAATTCAACGTAGTTAGCGTTGAAAATAGCCACTGGAGATAGATTTATTATCCCGAGTTTAGGTTACTTATAGGTTTTATACGGTGTGAATTTTTAACCCAATAATACCTATCAAGATTAGCCCTATATACCCAAGCCACCTCAAGATGCAGAATTCAGCGTTTCACAGAGGCTTAATATCAAGGCGTTACTTTGCAACAATGGTAATCCCTTTTAAGAAGGAACAACGATGAGAGTAAGTCTCTGTGAAACGCCCAACGGGTTGGTTTAAAAGCGATTTATACTGCGTTATTGATTTTAATAATAGAACCACTATTACTTGCAATCAATGCCTTGCCTAAATCGCTTTTAATTCCAACTGAAACTCGCATCTTGAGGTGGTTTGGGTATACATCCTAACTGAATCAACGATATTGACTCCTTTAGCCACAACACACTAACAATACTTACACCCACAGCACCTATTCCAACCCACATTGTATAACTTATGCCTAAGGGCAGTGACTTTAAAGCAAAGGACAAAAACGCAAAGCTTGCCCACATCGCTGCAAATGTAATAATACTGGGCCATAATTTGGTAAAACCGTTTGATTGTTTCATGGCTAAAGCCCAAACAACTTCGAAAAGACCAGCAATAAATAAACTAAACCATGCTGCATTATTCATAGACCCCCCTTGTATACATTACAAAAATCTGACGCTTTAACTATCGCTATTAATACACAGCGAATATAGTGTAAATTGTCATGAAATAACCTGACATTTGTCACTAAAACAAAAAAGGAGTTATATGCAGCCCCAACAACAAAGCTTGATCTATTTACATATTGCGGTTCTATTGTTTGGAGGCACTGCACTCTTTGCTCAACTTATCAACCTTAACGCATTAGACATTACGGTTTACCGCGCTGCGATTGCTGGCGTTGCCATTTTGTTATTATTGCTGTGGCAAAAAAAAGCCATCAAACTAAATGCAACTAAAGATTATGCTATTGCCCTTTTTTTAGGTGTTGCCGTCGGGCTACATTGGGTTACCTATTTTGCAGGAATGCAAATGGCAGGTATCGCGATAGGTATGATTGCATTTTTCACTTACCCAGTGATTACCGTCTTTATTGAACCTTTTTTCAATCAATGCAAACCAAAATTAACCGACCTACTCAGCGCCTGCGTAGTTATTTTTGGTATTTATTTACTTATTCCTGATGCTGATATGGGGGGGGATATAACACAAGGAGTCTTAACAGGTGTTGTATCTGCGTTTTTCTTTGCAATTAGAAATATCATACATAAGCGTTATTTTAGTCAATATGGCGGGCCACAAACCATGTTTTACCAAACATGTGTAGCGAGCATTTTATTGTGTGCTTTTATAGAAGTGCCAGTGATAGAAATACCATCTTATGATTTAGGGTTATTATTAGTAGCTGGAGTCATCTTTACAGCGACCCCACATTCATTATTTGCAGCCAGCCTGCAATACTTATCAGCTTCAACAGCAGGGCTGATCTCGTGCTTGCAGCCTTTATATGGCACATTTTTAGCTTTTCTATTATTACATGAACAACCTTCATTGCTGACCTTGCTCGGCGGAGCTTTAGTGATCAGCGCGGCGTTTTACGAAACATGGTCTGTTACACGGAAACACACATTATGATAAAAGTTTTTGCCCACCGTGGCGCCAGCGGGAGCTACCCTGAAAATACCAAAAGTGCTATTCAAGCAGCTGTTGAAATAGACGTCGATGGCATTGAAATTGATGTACAAAGTTGTCTTGATGACTATTTGATTATTCACGATACCTGGCTCGATCGAACCACTGACGGCAATGGTAAAGTAAATAAATTAACTCGCGAACAAATACAAAAATTTGATGCCGGTAACGGTCAACAGGTACCTACATTACAACAGGTAATTGATTGGGTTAACAATAAAACGCTACTCAATTTTGAGTTAAAACACACCTTTTCTCTCGATAAATTTGTTGATCTTATTGAAGGTAATATTGCCGCAAATAAACTGTCTCAAGACAATATATTAGTCTCTTCGTTTGATCATCATCAACTCATGTGGCTTAAACAAAAATTGCCTTGGATAAAAATAGGCGCTCTAACAGCCTCAATCCCTATTAATTACGCTGAATTTGCTCAGCGTTTGGGTGCATCAAGTATTCATATTGATAAAAATTTTATTAATCATACTTTTGTTGCAGATGCCAAGCAGCGAGGGCTGCTTGTTTACGCATATACTGTTGATAAGCAAGAAGATATAGAGCTTATGCTCGAATATGGCGTTGATGGCGTTTTTACTAACTACCCATGTAACACTAAAATGATTTTAAATTCCCTCTAAATTAGAGGTATTATGGACTGCTATTCGTCCTATATTCTTGAATTATAGCCGATTTGAACGATACTGAGTAAAACTCCATGCAACAGCCAAACGGACCATTGATGAGTGGGTATATGCGCATTTATAACTTTCTAGAACAAACTTTCTTTTTTACCTTAACACGTAAGATCATTGGTAACCTTAGTTTTGTCTTTGCTTTCCAAGCTATTACATTACTTTGGCTGTATAAAAGTCTTACTACGCAAGACGCAGATCAAGGAGCATTCTGGCTGCTTACCTGCGTTATTGTTGCCGGATTTACATTCACTATCTTTTATATGCGTTTTTTAATTGTTCGTCCTGTTACGGCCATGCGTGATACGTTAAAGCAAATAAACCGTCAAGATGCCAACTTAACTGAGCAGTTGCCACATTTTACATACGATGAATTTCGCGAAGTCAGTGAGCAATATAATATGTTTACGGCACACTTAAGTGAATTACTCGCAACAACCTACGAAAGCTCACAAGCGAGCGCGCAAAGTAACACGCAAGTAACTAAATCAATGCAACATACCGTACAGTTAAGTGAACAACAGATAGACTTTAGCCAAACAATTACCGCGGCAAGCAATCAGATAACAGATAGCTTACAAAGCATAGTGACAAACACTGACAGTGTTCATCAAGTAAATGCCGAACACTTGAATTTCGTTACCCACTCCGCTCAAGAACTCACTGAGCTTGTTACCCAAGTCAAAGCAATTAGCCATGTATTGGGCAGCTTTTCTAAAACCATTTCAGGATTAAAACAAAACAGCGATAATATTCGTAGTATATTAAAAATGGTCGAAGAGTTTTCAGATCAAACCAATTTACTGGCACTAAATGCCGCCATTGAAGCCGCTCGCGCAGGCGAAGCTGGCCGTGGTTTTGCAGTAGTAGCCGATGAAGTGAGAACTTTGTCTGTTAAAGTCAGTGATGCTACCCGTCAAATCAGCGATTTTATTAATCAAATGGATGCTTTAGTAGGCAAAACAAATAAAGAATCTGAGCAATTGGTTGGTTACTCTCATCATGCTGAAACAACAATAAGTAAAACGTCTCATGGATTTACTGATCGACTCGTTGAATTTGAACACAACCAGCAACAATTGCAGCAAATTGTCAGCGCCGTGCACTCACTGGAGCAAACACAAAACGAAACACACCAGTCAGTTGAGCAAATTGTTGAATTAGGCTCTCAAGCTAAAGCGCAAATTGATGTAGCTTTAGGTGATTGCAAATTATCACAACAACTGAGCGAACAAACTCAACACCAGCTAAAGCGCTTTGTTTAATCTGTCGTGATGTTCTCACACAAATGTGCTAAATTACGCGGCCATTTTACAACCATGACTATACTCACGTGACGAGCCAATCTCCAGATTACAATGAACTTGCACAGCAGATTAAGCTTTGGGGCCAAGAACTTGGTTTTAGCGAGGTCGGCATTACCGATGTAGACCTAAGCAAGCATGAGGCACAACTGCAACGCTGGCTTGACTTGGGTTATCACGGCGATATGGAGTATATGGCTGCCCATGGCATGAAGCGCGCGCGTCCTGCCGAGCTTGTTCCTGGTACACAGCGAGTCATTTCAGTAAAAATGAATTATTTACCTCCCGATGCCAGTTTTGCAAAAAACCTTAAAAATACCGATAAAGCATATATTAGCCGCTATGCACTTGGCCGTGATTATCATAAGTTAATGCGCAACCGCATTAAAAAATTAGGTCAAAAAATAGAGCAGCATATTGGTCAATTTGGTTACCGCCCTTTTGTTGATTCAGCCCCAGTATTGGAGCGCCAACTAGCTGAAAAAGCAGGGTTAGGTTGGCAAGGAAAGCACAGTTTGTTGATCAACAAGGAAGCTGGCTCGTGGTTTTTTTTAGGGGAGCTATTTGTTGATATTCCTTTACCCATAGACAAACCGAATGAGATCGAAGGCTGCGGAAAATGCGTGGCATGTATCACATTATGCCCAACAGGCGCCATTGTAGAGCCGTATGTTGTTGATGCACGTAAATGCATATCGTATTTAACCATTGAGCTACAAGGGCCTATCCCTGAGCAATATCGTCCACTGTTAGGTAATCGCATCTATGGGTGTGATGACTGTCAGCTGGTGTGTCCATGGAATCGCTATGGCCAAATTACCGATGAGGCCGACTTTCATCCTCGCACACAACTTAAAGACCAAGACTTAGTTAGCCTATTTAGCTGGGACGAAGTAACTTTTCTAAAAAACACAGAAGGCAGCCCAATTCGTCGTATTGGGCATGAACGTTGGCGTCGTAATATTGCCGTAGGGTTAGGTAATGCACAGTTTAACCAAGCGATAATCGACATACTCTTAATAACTCGCGAAACGTCCAGTGACTTGGTCAAAGAGCATATTGATTGGGCGCTTACACAACAAAAATCAAAACAAGATAAGCTATTAAGAAAAACAGCACGCCTTATACGTATTGTAGAAAAAGGCCTACCAAGAGATGCCTAGGCCAATATCAAAAAAGCAACGTGACACTCATAAATTAGCCACTTTAGATTTAAGTTCTGTTTGTATTATCGAGTAACTGTGCTAGATCCTGCTCTATTTCTTGAAATGCAGCTTTAACATTTTTTACTGAGTCTTCTCGTGCAACTGAGTTCTGAATCGTGCGATCTACTTTTTGATAAATAAAGATCTCTTGATCCTCATCCAACCCCATTGTCGGGATACGCTCTTCAAGCTCTTCTTGCAGGCGTTTAAATACCGCTTCATTACTTAAGCGGTTTTCGTTCAGTAAATCCATTAAACCATGAAATTTACTATGTACCATATCCACAACTTCATTTAGTTTGGTTTCTTGTTGCTCTAATTTCTTACGTGTAAGAATCGCTTTTAGTTGTTGCTCAGTAACACTTACTAAAAAGCAAACATGATCTCGAATACGCCCATGCTTATCTTGATCATGATCCGGCATGTTTAATATTAATAAGCTTATAAATTCGTAATTAACTAATATCCTGTGGGAGAACTCATGTAAGCGCCCTTTACTTTTAAGCATATCGAATAGTTCAATAACAATAGGGGAGCAAACACCTCTTAAAGCAAAGTGCTGAGGGTCATCATTTATAAATCTAAATTCAATATTACTCTGTAAGTCAAATGAGCTTAAGCAACTAACCAAAGCCTGGGCGAGTATATCAACATCATTGATCAGCGCAATATTCTCGATATAGTTAACTATCTGGCCCATTTCACTGCTATTAGCCATAGCATTAAAAGCTGTTGAAGTGGCCTCTTCGACTTGTTGTTCTAAGTTTTCCTTATCAATAATTATTTGGTTTAGATTTTTTAACTTTAACCGCAGTTCCTCATGCCCAAAAGGCTTAACTATATAATCTTCAGCCCCGACAGAGTAACCTTCCATTCGCTCCTCTACGGTGCCTCTAGCCGAGACAAACATGACAATTATATGTGCAGTATTCGGATTCTCCTTTAGCTTAGTACATACTTCATAGCCATTCATTTTTGGCATGCTAACATCGAGTAAGATCACTTGAGGGTCATAATCTTCGACCACACTCAAGCACTCTGGGCCGCTGCTTGCCATCTTTAAATCAAAGTCACTTTCCAACAACTCCTCAATAATCTCTAGGTTAAATGGCTCATCATCAACAGCCAAAATTCTTGTTAATGGCATAGTGTGTCATCCTTCTCAAAACTGATATTAATAGTTTAGTCGCAAAAAAAACACTTACCAGTAAGTAAAAGTAATTTATTTATTCTGCATCTCAGGAATACTAATATTTAAAGGCAGCGCGATTCGAATTGTTGTTCCATCCTGCTTATTTGAATGAGCAGATATAGTACCTTGATGCAACGACACAAACTCACGGCACAAAGCAAGTCCCAGCCCTGTTCCTCCAGCGCCATGATTCGTCTTACTACTTTGTACAAATTTTGCAAAAACATGCTCCAATTCATCTTCAGGTATGCCTATACCGCTATCCACAACATTAATAATAGCCTGATCATCTTGATTAATTAATGTTACTTCAATACTACTTTGAGGCTCACTAAACTTTAATGCATTGCCTAATATATTTCGCAATAGCTGATTTATTTGTTCTTCGTCACACTGTGCAATTACAGGTGTTTTTTGCGGGTAAAATAAGATTTCAATATCTTTTTCTAAGGCTGTACCTGAGACATCATCGATACTGGTTTTAATAATATTACTCAAATTATGAGGTCGGGGATTAAAGGGAAATTTACCAACATCTAATTTCGATAAATCGAGTAAATTATTTAGTAATGACAACAGCCTTTCACCACTGCGCTCTATGCGCGATAAATATTTTTGCAGCTTCTCTTTAGCGAAATCCCCAGAGGTGAGTTTATCTAGTCCAAAGCGCGAAAAACTTAAAATAGAATGCATCGGAGTACGTAATTCATGCGACATATTAGCAAGAAACTCTGATTTACTATGATTGGCTGCTTCTGCGACATTTTTTGCATGTTCTAATTGTGAGGTTCGTGCTCGCACTTCTTGCTCTAGCGTATCTTTAGCTTCAAGTAATAAGTCTTCTTTCTCTTTAAGGTGAGTAACATTTTTAAAGATCACAGCAAGCGCGATTTCACCATGATGATCAATTTCATTGAACGAACCTACTAAAGGAATTTTTCCTCCTTCTTTTTGCGGCAAACTCAAGTCACAACTAAACTGACGATTTTGATTTAAGGTAGCTATTTTAGTTTTAATACTTTTACTTGATGACTCGCCAAGCATTTCAAATAACGAACGGCCTTGAAAGTCTTTTAACTGCATTTTAAATAACTTAGAGCATGCATCGTTCGCTTCTATCACGCTCCCATCACGCTCAAACAACATAATCGCGTCAGGAGTGTGTTTATAAATCACTCGTAATAAACTATCTTTTTCGATCAATGCATCAACAGTGTCTTGCAAACGCTCAACTAATTCAGTGTTATGGCGCTTTAATAGCTCTGTTTGCCATAATTTATGCAGTGATTGAAGTAACACATTTTCATTTATTGGTTTTACAAGTACATCTTCCACCCCACCTCGAATTGCTTCAATCATCGATACTTGATTGGGTTTTGAAGTAAATAATAAACAACGGCATTGAGGTTGAATTAATTTTAAATTAGAGAACACCTCTAGACCGGTTCCATCAAGCAAGCTGAAATCACTTAATAAAATATCAACTTCCTGCTGTTTAATTTTTAAAGCGGCACTGTGTAAACTATCCGCAGTGATCGTTGTAATATGAGCACCAATAAGACTTTTTTCAATTTTAGCTAACCGTTCAGGGTCATGATCAACTAATAAAACAGTGGGCAATAGCAATATGTTGTCGGAACCGAGATCTAAAACACTTTCAAGTAAAGTGCTGATCTCTTTGTTTGCAAAAAAAGGATAAATTACGATCGCATTTGGTACTAAATTATTGAGCTCGCTAAAAGCATTAAGTTGTTCCCCATACTCCGCTTTGGGCGCTAATAATACAACTTTATCTTGATGGAACTCTTTAACCAATGATTGAGCTGTTGCTATAGGTACCCCATGGGCTATCGTGACCAAATCATATTGATTGTAAGCGACCTCTTCACTTAACATCGAGAAATGAATTAATTCTATTTCACAACCTATGAGCTCCAACAATACTTTTACGCGCATTGCTAGCACACTACTACTATCTACGATTAATATTTTGCGCACTGTGCCTAGCACTCCCTTAAAAACGTTAGCGTTTTAAAAGAGTAGTTCAAATTTTTAGCATTAGTAACAAGCTAAAGAACTTTCCTCAAACTTAAATAGCATTAACCTAAATGCTTACCTAAAATGGTCAAGCTATAGTACTTGCTGTCCATGACCGCTACGTTTGGTAATTCTCCCCATTTTTGATAACCAAATTTATTAAATAGCTTTATGCTTGGTATGTTATGGCTAAAAATAAAAGCGAGTAATACTTCAATGTTTAAAAATTTTGCTTGCTGCTGTGCAAAGTGCAATAATTTTTTACCCAACCCCTGCCCTTGCGATAACGACGTTATATAAATGCTAATTTCAACAGTTCCATCATAAGCGGGGCGGCCATAAAACGATTTATAGCTCAGCCAAGCAAGTACTTTTCCGGCTTGCTCATATACATAAAGTGGTCGCTGCTGCGTATGACTTTCAAACCAAGTACGCTTTTGTTCAACACTGACGGTCTCGGTATCCGCGGTGACCATTCTGCTCGCTATGGTTTCATTATAAATTGCGACAATGGCTGGTAAATCATCAATGTTTGCTAAACGTGTCGTCATAATATTTTTAACTGTTGTTGATCAATTAATAGCATAGTAACGTATGAGCTAAGGAAATCACCAGAGAGGAAATCTAGGTATGTTAAAAAAAATTATGTTATGTGCGATGATATTCAGTAGCAACGTATATGCACAAGTTAAAGCTCCAGCAGCTGTTAATGCGCTAGTAACACAAGATTGTGATGACTTCACAAACGTAAGCTTACGAAAGCTTCGCTCTAAAGACAGCATCAATTTATGTCAATTTAAAAACAAACCTATGCTCATCGTTAATACAGCCAGTAATTGCGGGTTTACTTCACAATTTGAAGGCCTTGAAGCGCTAAACCAAAAGTATAAAGATCAAGGCTTAGTTATTATTGGATTCCCTTCAGATGATTTCTTTCAAGAAGAAGATGACGAAAAAGAAACAGCCAAAGTATGTTTTATAAATTATGGCGTAACTTTTACCATGCTTGCCACCAGCGAAGTACGCGGAAGTGACGCGAACCCAATTTTTAAACATTTAAATGCACAAACAAGCTCACCAAACTGGAACTTTTATAAATACCTTGTTTCTGCAGATCGTAAGCATGTAGAGCGTTTTAACAGTAAAACCAAGCCTAATTCTGACAAGCTAATTAAAGCAGTAGAAAAAGCAATTTCAGATATTTAAATTTATGCTGGTATAATCCGTTGGTAGTAGGCTAGAATACTATCAAAATTGATTAAAAAAACACCAACTTTAAACGGGAGATTTTATGGCAGTGGCAAGTGCACGACACATATTAGTAGATAGCGAAGCTCAGTGCTTAGATTTAAAAAGCAAAATTGAGCAAGGTGAAGATTTTGCAGAATTAGCTAAAGCACATTCAAACTGTCCATCAGGTCAAGATGGCGGTGCATTGGGTGAGTTTGGTCCTGGTATGATGGTACCTGAGTTTGATAAGGTGGTTTTTTCTGCACCTATTAATCAAGTACAAGGCCCTGTACAGACTCAATTTGGTTACCACCTTCTTGAAGTTACTAGCCGTACGGAATAAAGTAACCTGCAAAGTTAACAATAAATAAAGCCGCTTTGCGGCTTTATTTTTATGGAAGATTATCATGAAGCTAATCGGTTCGACCACCTCTCCATTTGCTCGACGTATTCGCATTTGGGCACTTAAAAATCATGCCGATATCCAGTTTGAAAACTTAGATATTTTTTCTCTAGCAGACCGACAAGTTATGATTAATAATAACCCGGCTCGTAAAATTCCTATTTTGGTTGATAACCAACACACAATCACTGACTCCAACACGATTATTCGGTACTTGCTTAATAAAAATAAATTGCCGAGCCTAAGCTGGCAGCATGAAAACTTGCTCACCACCATCAACGCATGTAATGATTCTCTCGTAGAGGTTTTGCTATGCCAGCGCTCAGGTTTTGATACTCATTCTGATAAATTATTTTTTAATCTGCAAAATGAACGCATTGTTGAAACATTAAGCTATTTAAATAACCATTTAACTGATAATGAATTTAATAGCTGTGAATACCTCAGCATCAGTTTATACTGCTTACTTGATTGGATTTGCTTTCGCGAACTGATTGACCTAACTCCTTTTAATAAGTTAATTGAGTTTCATCAGGCATATAACCTGCAAGAAGTAGCAAAGCAAACCGATCCACGAATTTAACATTAAGGGTAAACACATGAGTGATATCGAGATTGAATCGGAACTAATCAGTTTTGTAGAGAAAGTACGCCAAAGTGAGCAATTATGGGCGCTAGGCGCTGACGACGGTGGTTTTGTTGTTTGTGATTCAAACCAATTTGAAAACGCCGATGTATTACTCCTGTGGGAAAGTGAAGCTGCAGCAAAAGCCCAATGTAAAGAAGAGTGGGCAGACTATAGCCCTGTTGAAATCAACCTTGATGAATTTTTAGACGAATGGGTTGAAGATCTAAAAAGCGATGATGCACTAGTTGGCCTAAACTGGAATGATGACCAAGTTTGCGTTGAAATAGAGCCCGTAGGTCTTGCCCGCGCATTAAGCGAATAAGCATTATTTAGCATTGCGTTACTGTGCTGGTTTATTTCCTAAACACTTGGGTATAAACTAGCGCAAGTCTTTACTTTCAAGGTACTTACGTTGAAGTCCCATCTTGGTCGCCGCCCCTTTTCCACTATGGAGTTACACACCCTTTCCCATGGCTATATTTATGGGGATATTCGCTTACCTCGAGAGCAAGCTAAGCATTGGCACTTTTGGTTACCTTTGATTGCATATTACAGCGGCGCCTATAGCGATGAAATTGGCCATTTGCAGCTAAGTGATATTATTGTTCATCAGCATATTCTATGTTTTCATTTCCACACTCATGGAAAAATAAAAGCCCGTATTGTTCCCGTACACCAAGCACTATTTGATGCCGGTTTAGACGACTATATCACCTTGGTTAAACAGCAGGGGCATACTCGCTTACTATTTGACTTACCAGCAAAGTCAGGCCGATATAGCGAAAAAGTACGTATCTGGTTCTCTGGTGAAGGAGATCGCGCTGGCTACTTACAAAAGTGTGATATTCCCAGTATCGACCAACTCGGTATGAAAACAGCAATTAGTAGCCTACGCCTCAATTTTGAGCAGCAAATTCGTATTTACGCTATCCAAGCTGATAACAAAGCTGCATTTAATTATCTGCTCGGCTTTAATGAATATGAGCCTACTGATTTTGCAGATGTAGCAACCCTTAGTAATATCATCCAACAAATACGCGTAATCAACCCCCAAGCTCACTGGCAACGGTTCTTGCAGCGTCACACTATTTGATAAACCTTGTTACCAACTACTTCATTACTCACCGAGAAAAAGCTGTTAGGATGATTTGTACGCTACTAAAATTCTTTTTCTATATTTTTAGTACATAACTTCTAACAAGAAAAATCAGGATCCCCTTATGTTTATTAAAAGCCTACTGACGCTCAGTGTCGCTATTGCAGTGAGCTCAGCTCACGCTAATGAATATGTTATTGAAAAGCTGGCAAAACCAAGCTCTCAACACGTATCTTTAACCCTTGATCCAGCTCAAGATACTTTCAGTGGTATGACTGAAATTAGTCTTGAAGTTCTTAAGCCAACAAAATATATTGAGCTTAATGGAGTTGGTTATGCAACTCAAATGGTCAAGCTGCTCGGCACAAAAAACTGTGATTTAAGCACTGAAATGCTAAAAACAGGTAAAGTTAAATTTAGCTGTGACGAGCAAATTCAACCTGGTAAATACACCTTAAAAATAGACTTTACTGCCCCTTATAATCGTCAAAGTGTCGGCTTATATAAAACATTAGATCAAGGGGTACCTTATCTATTTACACAATTTGAAATGAGCGATGCTCGCCGCGCCTTCCCTGTTTTTGATGAGCCAAGTTATAAGATCCCATTTCAATTAACGATTACAGCCCCGAGCTCACAAAAAGTCTATGCCAATACACCTGAGTTAAAAACCACTGTAAATGGTGATATGACGACCCACTTCTTTGATAAAACACCACCAATCCCTTCCTATTTAGTGGCAATGGCTGTTGGACCATTTGAAGAGCGTGAAGTCAAAGACATGCCAATACCTGGGCGTATTATTACTCCTCAAGGTAAAATTCATTTAGGTGAATATGCAGCACAAGCGATGCCTAAAGTGCTAGCGGCTCTTGAAGATTACTTTGGTATTCCTTACGTTTATAAAAAACTTGATTCAGTAGCTGTTCCAGAGTTTCCATTCGGCGCAATGGAAAATTCAGGCTTAGTAACATACCGTGAAGATATCTTGCTACTTGATTTAGCAACCGCTACTCGTAGTAAAAAACAACGTAACATCTCTATCATAGCGCACGAGCTTGCACACCAATGGTACGGTAATTTAGTGACCATGAAGTGGTGGAATGATTTATGGCTAAACGAAGCATTTGCAAGCTGGATGGCGGCTAAAATTACAACACAGCTAAACCCAGAATTTGAATCACACCTAGATCTACCGCAAAATAATGTAATGGCATTAGACGCTCGTTTAAGCACTAAACCAATCCGCAAACCAATTAAAACCGAAGCCGATATAATGGATGGTTTAGGCCTAGCTTACAGCAAAGGTAGCGCTGTTTTAGCTATGGTCGAGAATTGGATTGGTGAAGAAGCATTCCAACAGGGCATTCGTGCTTACCTGAAAGAGTTTTCCTATAAAAATGCAGAAGCGGCTGACTTATGGCAAGCCCTTGGTAAAGCCTCGAATAAAGACGTTGCAGGGGTTTTAAAATCGTTTATAGAGCAATCTTCTTTCCCACTCGTAAAAGTAAGCCAGCAAGGTAAAATGGTTACTATTAACCAAAGCCGCTTCACTAACGCAGGTGTTGATGCCCCCGCACAGCTTTGGAATGTACCTGTTGCAATAAAATATGGTGCTGGCGACCAAGTAAAAACTGCTAGCATACTTCTAACCAAAGAAAATCAAACCATTGAGCTTGAGTTTGAACCTGAATGGATTTATCCAGATCAAGGCGCTCTGGGTTACTACCGCTGGGTATTAGACGATAAACAGTTTGCAGCACTGATCAATAAAGCCGCCGATACATTGACTGTACGCGAACGTTTAGCGCTATTATCTGCCGCTGATGCACTGCTAGATGCCGGTGTTATTTCAGCTGCGCATTTAATGCAAACACTAGAGACCTTTATAAGTGACAAGCACCCACGTGTAGCAAATACCGCTTTGGCTTATCTAGCTTCGCAAAAGCGTACCTTTGAAGATGCAAGCAATCAGCACCTTTGGCCTGAATTTATCCGAAAGAGCATCACACCTGCAGCTAAGCAATATGGTTTAACAGCAAAAATAGGAGAAGATGCCGCAATTTCGCAATTACGCACACAGGTTGTTTCTCGTTTAGGGTTTGATGGCGAAGATCAAAGTGTGATCAATACAGCGAAAGCCCAAGCACGTGTTTATTTAAATAATCCAAGTAAAGTAGACCCATATTTAGCATCTATCTACTTAAATTTAGCTGCATTTCATGGCGACAAGAACTTACTTGACGCTTACATGAATACATTTAAAACCACTAAAGACCCACAAGTTCGCACTAAAATGCTCGCTGCTATGAGTTATTTTGGAAAACCTGAGCTACAAAAAGCAGTACTAGATTACAGCCTTACGGATGATGTGACCGCGTCAGATATGCGAACTATTTTATCTGGTCAAAAATATACACCAGAACGTGAAGCGCGATTGATCAAATGGGTTTATACCAATTACGATAGTGTGGCCGCTAATTTACCGCCATTCGCACTGCCGAACTTACCGTATTATACAACTGCCGGTTGTGATGCCAGCAGTTTAAAAACCACTCAAGCTTTCTTCACTGATAAAATATCTGAAGTGCCAGGTTATGCCCGCTCATTAAGCAAACTAGCAGAAGGCATTAACACGTGTATTGCATTAAAAGAGCGTGAGTTAGCATCCGTTAATAGCTTCTTAAAGCGTTAACCTTCGCTGTAAACTAAAAAACGGCAAGCCAGTAGTTTGCCGTTTTTTCATGGGTCTGAAGATAAACAACCTAAAACTACCATTCACCGAGTTTAATAACCGATAACACCTGCTTAGTACTATTTGGCAGCTGATAATCTAGATGAGTAAATTTAACTAAAACGTTATCACAACTGCCCGACATACTACCTTCAGTGCTTCTTTCACATACCTTCAATTGATAACTATGAGCGGGGAGTATTTTTTCAATACTATATGTGATCAGTGTTTCATCTCCACCAGGGTAAGGGTAGTTAGCTGCATTACAGCCACGTAAATTTGCAGACTCAATAAATACCGCTGCGGTTGTATTATCACCATTTAGGTTTGTCATTAATTGTGCAAAACAACCTGCAGGTATCGGTTCATTGTTACTAACAAACTGGTTGTGCTTTATTGCATAATCAGGCTCTGGTATATCACTTTTAACCTGCAAGCCGCAGCCCACTAAGCTAAATGTTGTAATTAAAGTGAATATTAATTTTTGCATAACCCAATCCATTAATTCTTATTAAATAATCATACCTGCGGTTACCTGACAACAAAGTGAACCATCTAACCATTCATAATTTTAAGCAATAGTTCAATAAACTCTTTTGCCGATTTTTCAGTGCCTATTTTAAACGCAACACCATAATGTATTGGATTCGCACTTTTATAAATTCGAGTAGGAAAGCGGGTCATCTCATTATTATGAAAAACATCGCTGATCCGTGAAACCCCATCAAGTGCAGAAAAATCATCACTAAACACTTCAAAAGCTGGGCGAATGACAATTTTAGGTTGGCCGCCTTCAATATGTAAATAAATGGCTTCTTTTGAACTTGGTAGCATAAACTCGGTAATATTCTTTATTTTAAAATTGCTACGACACTTAAGTGCTATTAACTGCTCTGTTACTTGCTCTGCGCTGACTGGCATAATGATCCTTGTTAATTCATTACAATAACGTGATGGCTTACACTACAGTAAAACCATTTAAATAGGTTTAATTAACCACTGTTATGATTAATTAAACCAGCATTTACTTTGTACAGACAAAAGCAAGTTGATTATTTAAGTAGCTCATACGAGTAATTTTCGTCTCGCAGTAAGGTGTTAAATCTAGCCATAGGGATACAATCTCAGGTTCACTCAGGTTGCGTTGATAAACGCGATTATCCACAGCATAAATTACAGTGTCTGCACCTTTAAATGTATAGTCTTGCACAGATTTCGGTAACCTAAATAAATCCGTTACTTGATTTTGTTTTGCATCAAAACTTGCCAGCCACTGCTGTTGCTGCTTTGTATAGTTAAAAGTATAAGCACCAAGCTGTTTATTGAACGTAAGCGTGCGGCCAATGTCACTCGCAACTACTTCTGGTTTCGCAGCAGCTACATGGGTGTACTGCAGTGTATGAGGTTTACCTAGAATAAACATCACCACGTCATTATTAATACCCCACGCATGATAACCAACGGGTTCTACCCACTCAAAAATACGCCTTGGCGCAACATTTTTATCAAACGGGTATTGCCATAACTTTTGCTTACCATTAGCTTCAACAACAATTGCAGAAAGAGCGCTGCCGTCAGGTGTTAAGGTAGGCGAATACTCACTCACAGCAGTATTCGTTAAATTAGTTGTTTGCTGATCGGCGAAATTATAAAAAACGAGCTCTGTTTGGCTTTGCTCATTATTTTGCACTTCTTTAGTGAAATAAATACCACTTTTGGTAAGTAGGGGCTGATTATTGTAAACATCGCCATCAGTAATACGACTAACCTGTAAACCATACTCAGTATTAACATCAGCGAGTAAGATTTCGCTTTTTGGCATAGCCGCTAAACTCGAATACGACGTTATTGCTAAAGTGGCCATTAAGCCCAGCAAAGGTGAAATCAATTTCATATGAATCTCTCATTATTATTCTTCCTCTATAATAGCGCTAATTAAGTGCGCCTGTCACTTGACCTAGCCCCTAACTAACCCTTATAACTAGGGTGCTACTTAAAATGAGAACAACTATGTCAGCTAAACATCCTATTATTGCGATCACGGGTTCATCGGGTGCGGGTACTACCACCACTACAAATGCTATTAAGCATATATTTCGCAGTCTTAATATCGAGGCCGCGTTTATAGAAGGTGATAGCTTTCACCGCTATACACGCCCAGAAATGGATAAAAAAGTACGCGAAGCGCAACAAGAAGGTAAACACATTAGCTACTTTGGCCGTGAGGCAAATGACTTTGCGGCACTGGAAGGGTTATTTAGTAATTATGGGGATACTGGCGCCGGCAAGTTACGTCGCTACTTACACACATTTGATGAAGCGGTGCCATATAACCAACTACCCGGTACGTTTACTCCATGGCAAGAGCTTGAAAATAACACTGATATCTTATTTTACGAAGGGCTTCATGGTGGCGTAGTCGATCAAGATCATGATGTTGCTAAACACGTCGATTTATTGATTGGCATGGTGCCAATCATCAACCTTGAGTGGATCCAGAAATTAATTCGCGACACATCTGAACGAGGTCACTCTCGTGAAGCTGTAATGGGCTCAATAGTTCGCAGTATGGATGATTATATTAATCACATTACACCGCAGTTCTCGCGTACCCATATCAACTTTCAACGCGTACCAACGGTTGATACCTCAAACCCTTTTAGTGCAAAAGATATTCCATCCCTTGATGAAAGCTTTGTTGTTATTCGCTTTAGAGGTATTGACGATGTTGATTTTCCTTATTACTTACGCATGATTGAAGGCAGCTTTATGTCACGTATCAACACACTTGTAGTGCCCGGCGGTAAAATGGGTCTTGCGATGGAGTTAGTTTTAACCCCACTCATTAAAGATATTATCTTAAAAAAACGCGCCCTTGCCGAATTAGCTCCTGTTGACTTACCTATTTAAAAAACCCGCTTGCTGAAATAAATAGCTTATGTATGCCCAAACCACCTCAAGATACAGAATTTAGCGTTTCACAGGGGCTTAATATCAAGGCGTTACTTTGCAGCAATGGCAATCCCTTTTAAGAAGGAACAACGATGAGAGTAAGTTCCTGTGAAACGCCCAAAGGGTTGGTTTAAAAGCGATTTATACTGCGTTATTGATTTTAACAAGGGAACAACCATTATTTGCAATATCGTGGTAGAGCGACCCATTACTGGGCCGACCCCACACAGATCCGGACGTGCGGAACTACCGCATCCGGCTCTTCAGTTATATAT
>NZ_JABCJL010000042.1:0-26854 GCF_012952265.1 Pseudoalteromonas sp. NEC-BIFX-2020_015 | reverse complement strand
CTTTCATTTATTCACATCATAATCAAAGGAAAGCAACAGAATAACGCGTTGAAATGATCAAGCAAGTCGATCCCTTTTTTATTTTTGATCGTTTTCAATAAGCAAGGTTTAGTGCTGAGTAGTTACTATTTTTTAATCATTAAAAATCAAATAATTAAACTTAAACACCTATTAAGCACTGACGCTAAAAATACGTTATAACTTATTTAATGGATCAAATATATCGCACACAAAAACGCCGCTTTAAAGCGGCGTTTTAAATACTATTTACTAAAAAATAAAATTAGTCAGCTTGTGGACGCATATGCGGGAACAAGATCACATCTTTGATTGTTGATGAATCAGTAAACAACATCACTAAGCGGTCAATACCAATGCCCTCACCTGCTGTTGGTGGTAAACCGTATTCAAGCGCACGGATGTAATCTTCATCGTAATGCATTGCTTCATCATCACCCGCGTCTTTTTCTTCAACTTGGCGAGTAAAACGCTCAGCTTGGTCTTGTGCATCGTTAAGCTCAGAGAAGCCATTAGCAAGCTCACGACCACCAACAAAAAACTCAAAGCGATCAGTAACAAATGCGTTCTCATCATTACGACGTGCAAGTGGTGATACTTCCCAAGGGTAACCTGTGATAAAAGTAGGCTGAATAAGCATGTGCTCAGCTGTTTCTTCAAATATCTCACATAAGAACTTACCTGGACCCCATACGCAATTTTCAGGGATCTTAACGTGTACTTGTTTAGCGTATGCTTTTAATTCGTCAAAATGGTTTTCTGGGTCATTAAATACGGCCGCATCAAACTCAGGGTTGTACTTAAGAATTGCATCACTCATGCTTAAACGTGTAAACGGTTGGCCAAAGTCATATTCAACTGAATCAATAACGTCGCCGTTTTCGTCTTTGGTTGTATTAACAACAATTGCGCTACCCAGTACATTTTCAGCAACCGTGCGTAACATGTCTTCGGTGATGTTCATCAGGTCGATGTAATCGGCGTAAGCTTGGTAGAATTCAATCATCGTGAATTCTGGGTTATGGCGCGTTGATAACCCTTCATTACGGAAGTTACGGTTAATTTCAAATACGCGATCAAAACCGCCAACCACTAAACGCTTTAAGTAAAGCTCTGGCGCAATACGTAAGTACATGTCGATATCAAGCGCGTTGTGGTGCGTTACAAATGGACGTGCCGATGCGCCACCAGGAATAACCTGTAGCATTGGTGTTTCCACTTCCATGAAGTCACGATCGGCTAAGAAACGACGAATACCTTCAACGACTTGTGAACGAATACGGAATGTTTCACGCGTTGCTTCATTAGTGATCAAATCGACATAGCGTTGACGATATTTAGTTTCTTGGTCAGATAAACCATGGAACTTTTCAGGTAATGGACGAAGTGACTTAGTAAGTAGTTGATACTCTGTCATTTCTACATATAAATCGCCTTTACCTGATTTATTAAGCGCACCTTTAACACCAATAATATCGCCCGTGTCTAGTTGGCCATACTTTTCTTTAAGATCTTTTTGCACGTCTTTTGACGCATACGCCTGTACACGGCCTTTCATGTCTTGAATCACGAAGAATGGTCCGCGTTTGGCTAAAATACGCCCTGCGATAGACACAACATGCTGCGATTCAACTAATTCTTCTTTACTCTTATCACCAAACTGGGCTTGCAAATCTGCCGTGTAATGCTCACGACGGAATTGGTTTGGATGACCATTGGCTGGGCAATTTGCGCGAATAGCGTCTAATTTGCCACGACGCTCAGCGATTAACTTATTTTCGTCTTGGATTTGATCAGTCATTTTTTAGCTCTTTTTTAGCTTGGTGGTTATAGGCCAGATTTTAAGCTGGCTTCAATAAATTTATCTAAGTTACCGTCAAGTACCGATTGGGTATTACGGTTTTCAACACCGGTTCGTAAATCTTTAATACGGGCATCATCAAGTACATATGAACGAATTTGGCTTCCCCAGCCGATGTCAGATTTTGCATCTTCTTGGGTTTGCTTTTCAGCATTTTGCTGTTGCAGTTCAAGCTCAAATAATTTTGCTTTTAACTGCTTCATCGCTTGCGCTTTATTTTTATGTTGCGAACGCTCGTTCTGACATTGCACGACTGTATTAGTCGGTACATGCGTAATACGTACTGCAGATTCGGTGGTATTTACGTGCTGACCACCCGCGCCTGATGCACGGTATACGTCGATACGTAAATCAGACGGGTTAATATCAATTTCAATATTATCGTCAATTTCAGGGTAAACAAACGCAGAAGCAAATGACGTGTGACGACGACCACTTGAATCAAATGGACTTTTACGAACTAAGCGATGTACGCCCGTCTCTGTGCGTAACCAGCCATAAGCATATTCGCCTACAAAGCGTACGGTTGCACCTTTAATACCAGCAACATCACCACCGGTTGCTTCTACAAGTTCAACCTTAAAGCCTTTAGCTTCACCCCAACGTAAGTACATACGCAGCAGCATATTACACCAATCTTGCGCTTCAGTACCGCCAGAACCTGACTGTAAATCGAGGTATGCATCATTCGCATCATGCGGCCCTGAGAACATGCGACGGAACTCTAAGCCTTCAAGCTGCTCGTTTAGATCCGCTAACTCACTTTGCGCTTCAGCGAATGTTTCTTCGTCTTCGGCTTCTATTGCAAGCTCTAAGAGACCTTCAACATCATCGGCACCAGCCACTAAGTTGTCGATTGTTTCAACAACGGTTTCAAGTGCAGACTTTTCACGACCAAGCGCTTGCGCGCGCTCTGGTTCATTCCATACGGCTGAATCTTCAAGTTCGGCATTAACTTCTTCTAAACGTTCTTGTTTAAGAGCGTAGTCAAAGGTACCCCCGAAGCAGTTCAGTACGTTCGCGAATTTCCTTGATTTGATTAATCACAGGATTCACTTCAAACATGTACGTTACTCCAAAATAGCTGGTTTACACGGCAAATCACCACGTAATATTAGGCAAATTATTATTTAAATGACGCTTTAAATAATAAAGCGCCCGATTTTAACAAAAAATCGTGCGCTTTATTAGTATTTTATGCATCGAAAATAGATATTTTTTATGATACTTTTTGTAGCTCTCGTACGATTAACTGCAATGAAAACTTGCCTCTAAACTCGTTGATATCGAGCTGATAGGCAAGTTTTACAAAACGTGCTTCGGTATCTGGCCATGCTTTTACATCAACACCAAAGGCTATCGCATCAACTAAGCGCCCTGAGTGATGCTTTAAAACCAATTTTAAATGCTTTTCACCCACAATACGCTGTTGTACAAGTTCAAATGTATGCTCAAACACCGGCTCTGGAAATTGCTGCCCCCACGGCCCCGCTTGTTTAATTTGCTGGGCGAATTCCATATTAAAACAATCGCTGGGTAACTCACCATCCGTTAAAATAATACATTTTTTATGCTCATCGCTTAATTTAGCACTCACCGCCTGCTCAAAAGCGTGTTTAAATTCGCTAAAATGCTGTTCGTTGATACTTAATCCTGCAGCCATCGCATGGCCACCAAACTTGCTAATTAAATGCGGGTGCAAGGTATTCAAGCGCTCGAGTAAATCACGCATATGCAGCCCTTCTATCGAACGGCATGATCCTTTGATTTCACCGTTATCGCCACCAGCAAAAATAACTGTTGGGCGGTGGTATTTTTCTTTTAAGCGCCCTGCTAGTATACCTATAACTCCTTGGTGCCAGTCCTCTTGGTATAAACAAATGGCATCAGGTGTTTGCTCATCGCTAAAGGCGAGCCTGTCTAACACGGCCTGCGCCTCAACTTGCATGCCCTGCTCTATCTCTCGGCGCTCGTGATTTAAGCTATCAAGTTCACCTGCAATCTGACGCGCTTGATTAATATCTGTAGCAAGTAAACACGCTATACCTAAACTCATATCATCTAAACGCCCAGCCGCATTTAACCGTGGCGCAAGTGAAAAACCAAAATCACTGGCACTCAAGCGCGATGCATTTCGGTTTGCCACTTCAATCAACGCGCTAATGCCAGGGCGTGTTTTACCACTGCGGATCCGTGCTAATCCCTGGTGCACCAAGGTGCGGTTATTAGCATCCAGTGCCACTACATCTGCTACAGTGCCCAATGCAACTATATCTAGTAAGTCAGCTAAATTAGGTGGTGATTGCTGCTCAAAGTAACCTGCGTCACGCAATGCGCTTCTTAGTGCTATTAATAAGTAAAATGCGACCCCAACGCCTGCAATTGATTTTGATGGGAAATCACAGTCATGGCGGTTTGGATTTACGATTGCGTCAGCATTTGGCAGCTGTTCGCCTTGCAAGTGATGATCTGTAACCAGTACCTTAATACCCGCACCTTTAACAATATCAATACCCGCAATACAGGATATGCCATTATCAACGGTGATCACTAAATCGGGGGCCATTGTGACTATTTGCTCTGCTAATGCAGGACTTAATCCATATCCTAGGCTAAACCTATCTGGTATTAAATAATCTAAGTGAGCAAAACCAAACATTGCCAGCCCTTGCATTAATGTGGCTGTACTGGTCGCACCATCGGCATCAAAATCCCCCACAATAAGCACTTTACTTTGTGCTTGTAGGGCTCTTTGTAGCAAATCGGTCGCTTTATCTATGTCTTTAAATAACTTGAAGTCGTGTAAGGTAGCGGCACTGTTATTAAGCTCATCTGCATGAACGACTTGGCGAGTGGCATAAATTTGCTTAATAACCGGATGTATATGGCTCGGTAAATGAGCATCATCAACGTATTCGCGTGCTTGTATCAATTTTTTCATGCAGGATATTTAACTTTTTTGGTTAAAAATTTCTGACAAAAAAAGGCCCTTTAGGCCTTCTTTCTATGAGTTAACACTTAAGAAGATTTATTTGCTTCTAGTGCCGCTGCTAATGCTGCTGCAGGCTGATAACCTGGTATTAATGTACCATCTTCTAAAATAATAGCTGGCGTACCACTGATACCAAAGCTTTGACCAAGTTGATAATGTTCAGCAACAGGTGCTGCACAGTTTTTAGTTACCTTAGTGTCTGCGCCTGCTTTAGCTTCTGTCATGGCTTCTTGCTGATCTTTAGAGCACCATACATTCATTAAATCTGCGTAACCTGACCCTTGTAAGCCGCCTCGTGGGAAGGCTAAATACTTAACAGTAATACCTGCTTCGAGTAAATCATCAAGCTCACGATGTAGTTTACGGCAATAACCACAACTAATATCTGTGAATACAGTAATGCTGTGTTTTTCATTTTTAGCTTTATATACAATCATTGAATCTTCATATTCAACTAACCCACCTTTACGAACGCCGTTAAGTGCTTGCTCAGTTAAGTTATTACGATTGTTCAAATCAATCAGCGTACCTTGCATTAAAAATTGGCCGTCTGGGCTTGCATATAACACGCCTTTATCGGTAATTAGCTCTTTTAAACCCGCAACAGGGCTTGGATTAATTTGTTTAACAGTAACACCCAATGCAGCAAATTTAGTTACTATAGGGTCATTAGCATCAGGAACGGCTAAAACGCCATTAGCAAACGCACTTAAACTGGTGCCTAGCATTGCACCGGCTAATATTAACTTTTTCATAATGTTCTCTTATATCCTGATAATTAGTATCTACTCAGACCGCTCAAACTGGAAAAAATTCTCATTAAGCGCGAGGATGATGTTGCTGATGTACCGATTTTAGTCGTTCATTCGCTACATGAGTATAAATTTGTGTAGTCGATAAGTCGCTATGCCCTAGCATCATCTGTACCACTCTTAGATCAGCACCATGATTCAATAAGTGTGTTGCAAACGCATGACGAAGTGTATGAGGCGATAAAGGCGATTCAACTGCAGCCAAAATAGCATAGTGTTTAATACGATGCCAAAAAGTTTGTCGGGTCATACCAACTCCTCGCTTTGACGGGAACACAAAGTCAGTCGCGTGTTTAATCATTTGCGCGCGGCCAACCTTTAAAAATTGCTCTAACCAGTACATCGCTTCTTCACCAAGTGGCACTAAACGTTCTTTATTTCCCTTACCTTTAACTAACACCACCGCTTGGCGTAAATTAATTTGTTCTATACGTAAGCCAACTAATTCACTAACTCGTAAACCTGTTGCATATAACAACTCCAACATGGCTTTATCACGCAAGCCCATTGGCTCTTCTGTATTTGGAGCTGCAAGCAATGCCTCAACCTCACTCTCTGATAACGTTTTAGGTAGCGATAACCCTGCCTTAGGCTGAGCAATATTTACCATTGGCGAATCAGAAATGTGCTTTTCACGCACAAAATACTGATAAAACCGTTTTAATGCACTAATGCTACGTGCCGTACTGCGTGGTTTTAAACCTAAATCAACACGGTGTGCTAAATAGCTTTCAATATCTTGCCCTGTTACGGTTAACAGATCTTGACCTTCCAAAAACAGGCAAAACTTATCTAAATCACTGCGATATGCAGATAAAGTGTTATCGCTTACGTGCTGTTCTAGATAAAGATTATCTAAAAAAGATTCTAGATAATCGCTATTGTTAAGCAGTTCGTCGTGATCTGTAAGGGCTGAATCTAATGACTCATGATCAGGTAACGTTGTCACAGTTATTCTCATAGTTATCAAGGTATCAATTAATAATACCTTACGGTAAACTTCAGCCTATCATATCAGGCAAATACACAGTGATAAATACGATGCAAATTGGTTTATTTTATGGTTCTACCACGTGCTATACAGAAATAGCAGCAGAAAAAATTCGCGATATTATCGGCCAAGACATTGTAAGCCTACATAATATCAAAGATGAACCACTAAAAAATGCGCAGCAGTACGACTTTATCATCCTTGGTATCTCAACATGGGATTTTGGTGAGTTACAAGAAGATTGGGAATCAATTTGGGATGATATTAAAGATGTTGATCTCAATGGCAAAACCATCGCTTTATTTGGCATGGGTGACCAACAAGGTTACGGTCAGTGGTTTCAAGATGCGCTAGGCATGCTGCACGATGAAATAAGCAGCCAACAATTTACATTATTAGGTTTATGGCCAAACGACAGTAGCTATGAATTTGAAGCGTCTAAAGCGCTTACTGCTGACGGTAAGCATTTTGTTGGCTTAGCCCTTGATGAAGACAGCCAGTATGAACACAGCGATGAACGTATTGCCAATTGGGTAGAGCAAATAATGACTGAATACAGCGAAACCTTGTAACCCCCCTTAATTAGATGCTGCGACGGATCACAACTCATACACCTGAGTAAAAAGCGGCATCTAGTTGATACAGTTTTTAACAAAACATTACACTTTAAAAAGGACATAATCGTCACTTTAATCATAAAATAGCATGCATACCCTACATAAAAGGATTTAATCATGCTAACTCGATCTCTATGTATACTTACTTTATCTAGTTTTATTGTTGCCTGTAATTCTGAAGACATTGAAACCGCCAATTTTGGCTCTTCGTATTATAAAAATGACTACACTCTCATCAATACCACAAATCAAGAAATTGATTTTCATATGGCAAATACTGAACTTGATGGCGATGAACGTGACGTGAAACGCAATAAGTATTATGTCGATACGCTAGCCAGTGGTGCTGACCCAATAAAAACAAGACATGAGCATAATGGTAAATACAAAATATCCTTCTATGTGCAAGATCACAGTCAAAATACGCGTAATTACAAAAAACTCTACAAAGTAAATAATGATCAAGATTACCACTTTATAGCTTGGCAAGACGAAGAGCTTGTACGTCTGAGTTTGGTTAAAAATCAACAAGACAATAAAGATAACTTTTTTGCGGTTAGGTTTTTAGCCACAGAAACCGTAACGCTTACAGTAAACGAAAAGCCTTTAACCCTTACCCAAGGTGATGTTAGCCACTGGCGACATGTTGATGACTGTAATGCAGACATTAAAGTTGATGATAAAATACTGTCAATTTGTCACGCATCTTACAGTAATTCATACACACTCGTAGTAGACAAAAACGGCATCAAAGCCACAATAACCGAATAAATAAACAACCACCGCTCGTTAACCTTATTAACGCGCGGTGGTGCTAAATATCATGGGTTACTTTAAACTCCATATTACCAACTTTCGCAACCCTTACATTTTCAAATAAAAATCCTTACACAGCGCAACATAGTCATCACTGTATTTTCCATCTTCATTATGAATCGTTAATATGCTTGGTTCACACTTTCGAGGCTGGTAGCCAAAACTCATTAAACTTCGCGTAGCAGATTTATTTTTAGTTGTGCGCACTAAACAGTGGCGTTGTAAATAAAGCCCTTGAGCAGCGGCTTGCCCAATAAATTGCTGCGCCTCATTACAAGGTAAAATAACATTAAATATAGAACCTTGATGGCTTAGGCGATCAAAAGCGACAAGCAACTCTGCAAAGCTTAAACTATCTGTATGCCTTGCGGTATTACGTGCATGATCCCCTCCTTTTAAACAGCCATTAAAATACGGTGGATTACAAACAACAACATCAAATAACACCTCTGACGTAAAAGATTGAATGTCTGAATTATAAATAACAATATCAGGCCACGGACTTTGGCTAATGTTCTGTGATGCTTGGGCATAAGCAGTGGCGTCTATTTCCACTGCATTTACTAACAAATGAGGCGCACGCTGTTTACACATCAACGCTAACAAGCCAGTGCCAGCGCCTATATCCAGTAAGCTATCACCGCTCGTTAAATCGGCCCAAGCGCCCAGTAAAATGCCATCGGTTGAGACCTTCATTGCGCATTGCTCATGGCTGACCGAAAATTGTTTAAACACAAAGCCTGACATTTTTTCACCTTTTCATTCACCAAGCGCTCGATAGCGCGTATAATTAACGCCAATTGTCCTCTATTTTTGACACTCTATGCAATTTTCTGATTTTGATATTGATAACAAGCTACTGCAAGCCGTTGCTAAAATGGGTTATGAAACCCCAACAAGCATTCAACAACAAGCTATTCCTGAAGCGCTACAAGGGCGTGATATTTTAGCGTCAGCGCCAACAGGCACAGGTAAGACTGCGGCATTTTTAATTCCGGCAATTCAGTATTTACTTGATTTTCCACGTCGTGAGCCTGGCTTTGCTCGCGTACTCGTTATGACTCCTACACGCGAACTTGCTTATCAAATTCATGAACAATGTGAACTACTTGCTAAAGGTACAAACCTTAAAATAGGTGTTGTTACTGGCGGTATAAACTATGGTACGCATAAAGAGATTTTTGAAAAAAACAACGACATTTTGATCGCCACACCAGGGCGCTTAATGGAGTATTTAGAAACTGAAAACTTCCATGCCGAAAACGTAGAATTACTTATTCTTGATGAAGCCGATCGCATGCTCGATATGGGCTTTCGTAAAGAAATGATGCGTATTTGTGAAGAAGCAAAAAATCGCCGTCAGTGCTTTTTATTCTCAGCCACCTTAGAAGGTGACAGTGTTGAGCGCTTTGCAGAGCAAATATTAAATGATCCAGCACTTCTTGAAGCTGAATCATCACGTAAAGAAAAAGCTAAAATCCATCAATGGGTACATTTAGCCGATGATTATCATCATAAATTAGAGCTATTGGTTAATACACTAAAAAATCCAGATCTAACCAAAGCAATTGTGTTTGTTAAAACCCGCGAGCGACTTGAAACACTAATTGGTGAATTAACCACTAATGAAGTTAAAGCCGCGTGGTTACGTGGTGAAATGCCACAAGACAAACGCATGAAAGCAATGGAAAACTTTCATAGTGGTCGTACAAGAATACTCGTTGCAACCGATGTTGCCGCTCGTGGTATTGATGTTGCTGACATTAGCCATGTAATAAACTTTGACATGCCTCGTACTGCCGACGTTTACGTTCACCGTATTGGTCGTACAGGACGCGCAGGTAAAAAAGGTATCGCTATTTCATTAGTGGAAGCCCACGACATCTTAGTCCTTGCTAAAGTTGAGCGCTATATTGAACAAAAGCTAAAACGCAGAGTGATCAAAGGTATTGAGCCACAGCATAAAGAAGCAAAGATGCCGATTAAAAAGCTAAAAGATCCAGCAAAAATTAAAGCCCGTAAAAAGGCAAAATCAAAAGTGAAGAAAAAGAAGTAAGAGCAATTGCATTAAGGTATAACATACCTTCATTAAAAAAGCCGAGTCTCGTAAGAGCCTCGGCTTTTTAATTTAAAACACTCCCCAACAAGGGGAGTGTTTTATACCAATCTAGGTAGATATAAGGTCTATTTAATTCGTTAAATTGTTCAAATATTTATGCAGATTGGTATTAATTAATCATTTATTGACATTTACCAAGGTCTTTCCATACAGCCCATGATGATGAGTTATCTGCAGGGTTAGCACCACGCGTCCACCATTTTGCGCTATAACGATTACCGCTATGGGCAACTTCTTTTCCAGCTGTGTAAACTGCTGTTGAGCTCCACGTTGCAAGACCACTACAACCTGCGGGTGGTGTTCCACCGTCTGTTACTGTCACAGTCTTAACCAAAGTATGGTTTAGGCCTTGTGCATCACTTACGGTTAATTTGACTTCATATGAACCTGGCGCTTGGTAAGTATGGCTCGGTGTTTTTGTATTGGCTGCATTGCCGTCGCCAAACGTCCAGTTATAAGCCGTAACCGCAACATCATCTGTTGATGCGTTAGTAAAGCTAACAGCTAAACCTGATACGCTAAAATCAAAGTTTGCTTTAGGCGCTTGATTTACAGTACCGCCACCATCGCCAGTTTTACAATTACCTTGGCGAGACCACACATTTGAATAAACAGCTGGGCTTGCACCTGTTGACCACCACGTCGCTTTGTATTTAACTTGGTTAAACTCTACTAAGTCACCAACACGGTAAGATTTGCTCGCATTCCATGATGCAATACCTTCACATTCACCACCAACAGCGGTTGAAATTTTCACTGTTTGACTGCGCTGATTTACTTGCCCTGCGGTATCAGTAACTTCTAAAGTAACTGAATAGCTGCCATCAGCTGCGTATGTATGAGTTGGGTTTTCAACCGTTGATGAATTACCATCACCAAAACTCCAGCTATAACTGCTAATGCCTTTGTCATCTGTTGATGCATTACTGAATGTTACTTGCTTAGCATTTACCGATGCGCTAAAACGCGCCACAGGTGCATTATCAACACCGCTACCACCGCCACATTCTGATTGTGCTAAATAATCATAAGCATCTTTGGCCTTAACAATACCAAAGCCATATGACGTATCACGCCCTGCTGCGCCTTTATCTTGTGCTGTTGCATTTAACGCATCCCGAATCTGTTGGTTTGAACACTGTGGGAAATGGCTCCATACTAATGCAGCAACACCCGATACATGCGGCGTAGCCATTGATGTACCGCTAATGCTTTTATAACCCCCGTTATTCCATGTCGAATTAGTGCCTACGCCCGGCGCAGCAATTTCAACTTGTGAGTTATATTGTGAGAATGATGCTTTTCTACCACTGCGGTCAACCGCTGCAACAGACACAACAGAATCATATGATGCAGGATAGCTTAATGAGCTATTCGCATCATTACCCGCTGCAGCAATATGTAACATGCCCTGTGCATAGCTATTTGCAAATGCTTGACGCTCAGCATTAGATGATTGCGGACCACCTAAACTCATACTTGTTACACTTGCACCTGCAGATTGACATTGACCTATTGCCGCCACTAAATCAGAACCATACGCCCAGCGGCCCTGATCGTTAAACACTTTAACAATGTGTAAACCTAATTGACCTGATGAATTAACCCCAATAACACCTTCGCCATTTCCGCCAAGCGCCGCTATCGTACCTGCAACATGTGTACCGTGGCCATTACCATCGTTGTACCAATTGCCTGTATTATTAGCACCGTAGCCATCGCTACCCGTGATCCCTGTACTTGGTAAATCAGGGTGGTTAAGTGTATAACCAGTATCCATAATACATACTTTTTGATTACCAGTAAGATTATCTGATAGCTGTTGAGCTTGTACCATAGTGATACCATAAGGCGTGCTCTCAGCCATTAAGTAACGCTTTGGATCCACTTCAATGCTTGCTACTTCTGAACTTTGTAATAAGCGCGCTTTTTGATCAGCCGTTAAAACCACCGCCATTGCATTGATATCGGGTAGAGTTTGAATTACTTCAACGTTAGCCTGTAATGCAACATCGCTCATCAAGCCTCTTTTAATATTATCAGCCTGTGCTTGGCTACGGGCAAAAGCAGTGTGTAGTGCAGTCGTTTGCTCAGTTAAATGAACGATAAAACGCTCTGACTCAACTTCTTGTGCAATAGCTGATCCTGCTGTTGATAATAAAATCGCCGTAGCGACTGCCGTTATCTTAAATGTTGGGGTTTTTGACGCTCTCATTTTAATTCCTTGGATTTAAATTCTATGCCCAGTGAATTTACAATTAATTCACAACCCTTTAATAGAAACACAGGCCTGACAGCGCTGTCAAGCGGGTTGATACAAAATTATAACAAATTTAACTAGAGTAAATAATCAGTTGGTATTAAAGGAGTATTTATAAAATATAAGAAAATCCTTAGATTTCAAAGATGCTTAATCTATTTATCAGTCAAAATAACGCAATAAATAAAATGTAAAATAATTGTTATTTTTTAAAGGTATTTCTTAGTCCAAATAAATATATATAAAGAATAACACGATCAGCATCACCGTATTTTTTACCGAATAAAATGTAAAAATCTCCTATTCACATAATTACAAATAAAAAATATGCTTATATTCAGCAAGTTAAGTGTGGAATGGTTATTGTAATACAGTGTGTAATTCATAAAAATTACTAACCAAGCTAAATGTGAGGGAAATCATGAACCGCTTTAAACAAACTGTGTTACTTATATCGCTTTGCTGTATTTTTTTATTAGCCTGTGCAACACAAGTCAGCGCAGCCACCAGCACGATAATGGTCAGCAGTGCATCAACTCAGCCAACACTTCAGCAGTTCGCTGTTAATAAGCTTCGCACTAACCCGAACTTAAAAATTTCGCAGCTACAAGTACATGTTAAGGGCAACAAAATAGCACTTTATGGTATAGCCGAAACAGGGTTTGAAAGAGCATTGGCACAAAAGTTTTTAGAGAACACGCAAGGCATCGCCATCATAGAAAATAAAATGCAGGTGAGAGTAAGGGATTAGAGGGACAGAGCTAAAGATACTCGGTGAAAGATTTCACCGTAGTTAGTGAATACTGAGACACTTTAAAATTCTTAGCCTTTTTAAAATTTTCAGAATCGAGTCACACGTCCACAAGATTCAACAGCGCTACGATTTAATTTTTTATACTTCCAATTAATCTCTAGATTCAGGGTCTTGCAAAGGCCAAAAAATATTAATATTATATTGAACAATGAATATTTAGTAAGCACAAGGTTTAGGTTTTTTGAACACTACCTACCTATCACAGGAAATGAATCCCCTACTGAACTCTCATTCTAATAAGAGACGTATAATAGGTGTCGTGAAGCTTCTGTTACCTGATTGCATATTTTTTAGGTTACTCTTTACCACCAAATAAACCTTTGAGGTGTAACAGCTTTATCAGCGGACATTTCATATGAAACATCCCTACCGTATGGACTTCTATCAATACCAAAAAGTGTAAGTTATTACCAATTGTAAATATTATCCTTAGATGGCTAAGTTTACATTGGCAAAGACGCAAGCACATTCATTTATAGTGGGCATTTTTGCGTTTTTGGCATGCGTTAAGTATTTGCTGTTTTTGTTCTGGTCTGGCGCTGTGCCACGCTAGAATCTCATCTAAGGTTCTAAAGCAGCCTATACATGTATCATTACCATCCAAACAGCAGTGACGAATACATGGATTGCTGGGTTGCTGGCTATTGAGCTTCTTGGTGTTCATTTATTTAAACCTCACTTAACTAACTAAAAGCTAGTTACTGATTGAATAAAAGTCTACTGAAAGCTTGAGGAATGAATTAAAAAATAAAGTATGGAAATGCTCGCTGATATTAGACTTTACCTACTATAAGTTATGTAAATATGGGCAGCTATTGCGTAAATAATACATAGTTAAGCGCGAGTACAACTCGCGCTTATAAGTCATTAAATAACATTAACAGTGCTAAACTAATTAGCTTCGCGCTGCTCCATGCTATTTTTTTCCGTTCTTTTTTCACTGATCATCGCATCGAGTTTTTCGCCGCCTTTAATACCAAAATCAAGCGTACGTATTGGGAATGGAATGCTAATATCAGCGTCACTGAGCGCTTGTTTAACAGCAACAATTGCTTTGTGGCGTACCGTCATAAAATCAGCTTCGCCAGGGTATTTTATCCAAAACCAAACCAGTAAATTTACACTGCTATCGCCAAAGCCCTCGGCGTATACCGCCGTCTCTTCTTGTTTAATTACAAAATCAAACTCATTGATTTTTTTAACAATAACTTCAGCTGCCAGCTCAGGATCATCACCATATGAAATACCCACAGGCACTTCAATACGACGTACACCTAACGTACTGTAATTACGTAATACGTTACGAAAAAGGATTTTGTTAGGCACTAAATTAAGCTGACCATAGAAATTTTCGATTAATGTGTTGCGTAGATTAATTGATTTAACCGTACCAAAAACATCATCAGTTTTAATAACATCACCAGTTTTAAAGGGTTTGCGGACCCCCATAGCGATACCGGCAATGAGGTTTTCGGTCATATCTTGAAAAGCAAAACCAATGGCGAGGCCAACAATACCCGCCCCCGCAAGCAAAGAGGTAACTGTGCCTTTAAGACCTATAAAATCAAGTGCAACAAATAAACCTACACACAACACAATCATTTTAAAAATAGATGCCATTAAATCCGCAATTTGTTTTGAGTCAAGTGTACGGCGTAATAGTTTGCGCACCATTGAACCTAAAAAGCGTGCGAGAATAGAAAAGATTATTGCAATGAGTACCGCAACTATAAAGTTAGGAATGTGGCTGATGACAATATCAAACCAGCCTCCGAGTTTTTCCTCTATAAGTTTTTCGGCATCGCTGATAGACGGTATTTTTAACATTGTTTAACCTTAAGTATTCTTAAAATATACTCAGGTATTGCAAAATAAGCGCCAAAACGTAAAAGCCATGCGGTGCATGGCTTTTTTGTATTGAGAGCGGTGTTTCAAAATTAATTTTGTTCGTCACGCATAAATACCGGCTCAAGTGCTTTTTGAGTTGCTTCTTCGCTGTAGTAATAACCATCAACTGTAAACTGTTTAAGATCGCTTAGCTGTGTGATTTTATTTTCAATGATGTAGCGTGCCATTAAGCCACGGGCTTTTTTAGCATAAAAGCTGATAATTTTATATTGACCGTTTTTACAGTCTTTAAAATGCGGGGTAATAATTTGCGCATTTAAGGTTTTTTTATCAACGGCTTTAAAATACTCGTTTGATGCTAAGTTTACTAAATACTGACTATCTTGCTCAGCAAGAACAGTATTTAATTTATCAGCAATAACACTGCCCCAAAACTCATATAAGTTTTTGCCGCGACTATTATCAAGCTTAGTGCCCATTTCAAGACGATATGCTTGCATTAAGTCCAATGGTTTTAATAGCCCATAAAGGCCTGACAAAATACGTAAATGGCTTTGTGCGTAATCAAGTTGATCTGCGGTTAAGGTGTTTGCATCTAAACCGCCGTAAACATCACCATTAAAGGCCATTACTGCTTGTTTGGCGTTGTCGGTAGTAAATGGTTGAGACCACTCGCTAAAGCGCGCAGCGTTTAGGCCTGATAACTTATCGCTAATTTTCATTAAACTACCAATTTGTGCTGGCGTTAACTCACGACACACCGTCATTAACTCTTCGCTGTGCTCAAGTAACTCAGGTTGCGTGAATTTATCAGTGCTTGCTTTACTCTCGAAATCTAAATTTTTTGCAGGTGAAATAACAGTGATCATAGTTAGCTATTGACTTGGAAATTATTTAATGTCAATTTCAACATTAAATGAAACGAAAAGCACGTTTTGTTTATATCAATTAGTGAGAATTGATTGGTATGATACCTACCTTATTGGCATAGCTTATTGCGCTTTGCATCTTCGTTCTTCACTGATACGGACATAAGACCTATCAAGCACTGTCACAGTGCTGCAGTATAAGGTAGTTACAGTAGATTTTTCTTTTAACTTGCTTGGAATGAGGAAAGCAAATGACTTCAGCTCTACAAAGGCTCAAACAACATTCATCTATCGTGGCAGACACAGGCGATATTGAAGCGATCAAAAAACATCAACCGGAAGATGCAACGACTAATCCGTCTTTACTTCTTAAAGCCAGCGAGATTGAAGCGTACAAGCCGTATTTAGATAAAGCATTTAGCTATGCAAAAGAAACCGAGCAAGATGCAAACAAGCAATTAGAATTAGCGTGTGATTACTTTGCAGTATTGCTTGGTAAAGAGATCAGTGAAATTGTACCTGGTTATATCTCTACTGAAGTTGATGCGCGTTTATCATTTGATACTCAAGCAACGATTGCTAAAGCACATACCTTACTTAGTCTGTATGAAAAAGAAGGCGTGAGCAAAGATAAAATCTTAATCAAAGTTGCATCAACGTGGGAAGGTATTAAAGCTGCTGAGCAATTAGAAAAAGAAGGTACTAAGTGTAACCTAACCTTATTGTTTAGTGATGCGCAAGCGCGTGCATGTGCCGACGCTAACGTATTTTTAATATCACCATTTGTTGGCCGTATTTTAGATTGGCACGTAGCCAATGGAATGGAAAAACCAACAGATCCACTACAAGATCCTGGTGTGCAATCTGTACGCAGCATTTTTGAATTTTACAAACGCCATGATTATAAAACCGTGGTTATGGGCGCAAGTTTCCGTAACACAGGCGAAATCATCGCGTTAACGGGTTGTGACAAGCTTACAATCAGCCCTAATCTTTTAGAAGAGTTAGGTAACCTTGAGGGCGCACAAGAATATTTACTGGAAAGTGATATTGCTAAAGAGCTAAAGCCAGCACCATTAACTGAATCGCAGTTCCGTTGGTTACATAATCAAGACGCCATGGCGACTGAAAAACTAGCTGAAGGTATTCGCTCATTTGCTGATGCTCAAGAGCAACTAGAGGCACGCTTTAAAGCGATGTAATCTCTTTTTAAGTGTTATTTTTAGTTAAATATTAAACGTCGCTATTGCGGCGTTTTTTTATACCTAGAATAATCAACATTCATTAACTCGTCACTTTTTCGTAACATAAACGTCACTTTTTTATTCTATTTTAGTTTGGCCTGTGGTATAGGTATTTTCGAGGTTCAAAAAATTCAATAGGAGAAGTTAATGGATAGCCTAGACGATATTTTAGAAATATTAGAAGGTCCTGATACAACCAGAAAGACCTCTCAGAAAAATAAAAAGCGAAAATGGCGCGAAATCGAAGCGTTAAAAGATAAGCAACGATTACGTAAAGAACTACAGGAACTAGATTTTTTTGCAGACAATATTGCGATTGATGAATTAGATTTTTAATTCAGCAACGCAGTAGCAACTAACCAGCTAAAAGGCCCTTACTGATAAAGTAAGGGCCTTTTGTTTTTTATATTCGATTTTTATACTTGCCAATTAATAGCTTTTTTACCTTGTTGTATCAATAGCTGATTGGTAGTGGAAAAGTGCTTACAACCAAAAAAACCACGATGCGCAGACAACGGTGATGGGTGCGGGCCATTTAAGACATAATGACGGTCGCTATCAATGCCCTTACCTTTTTTTTGCGCATGAGCGCCCCATAAAATAAACACCACACCTTTACAATGTTGATTAATGTGAGCAATCACCTGATCGGTAAACAGCTCCCAGCCTAAGTGTTTGTGCGAATGTGCTTGGCCTTTCTCTACCGTGAGTACGGTATTAAGTAAAAACACACCCTGCTCTGCCCAGCGTTGTAGATAGCCATGTGTTGGTATGGTAAAACCATCAATGTCTGTTGCCAGTTCTTTATAAATATTTTTTAAAGAAGGCGGAAGTTTACTGACTTCAGGCAAAACAGAAAAACATAAACCATGCGCTTGCCCTTCGCCGTGATATGGGTCTTGACCGAGTATGACCACTTTTATATCACTCAGCGGTGTTGCATCAAATGCGCTAAATATCTGCGACTGTGGCGGGTACACAGCTATGTCTTCGCTGCGCTTTTTCGCTACGACTGCAAGTGTTTCTTGCATATAAGGTTTTGCACACTCAGTTTTTAAAAAGCGTTGCCAATCACTCATAAAGCCTCCTTAATTACAACACGAGAATCATCAATTTTAGTACACATATCCGTTAGACCATCAAGCATGCGGGTTGTAAAACGGTGCAATAAATCAGCATTAACTTTAATAAACAGATTATGATTTACTGCGGGGACTTCAGGCCATTGAGACCAGTCAATCACGGCTTGTTGCTGCTGTGATTTTTCGTCAGGTAATATAATTACCTCGGGTTTAGCTACAACCACATTTTCAATACTGATCTGCGGGTAATCGGTTCGGCTATTTGCAAACACGTTACGACCTTGGCAAATTTCAATTAACTGATTGATCCAGGTATTTTTACCCACCGTCATCATCGGCTCAGGCCATAACTGATAAAATACCGCCACCTTACTTTTACCTTGATGCTGTACTTTGATAGCAGCAATTTTATGTTCAAATTCAATTGCGGCTTGCTCGGCCACGTGTTCTCGCCCGGTAAGTGCACCTAAGCGACGCAGTTCATTAGGCACTTTATCCACTTCGCTGGCATCACTGTACGAAACCTCAATGCCAAAGCTTTTAATACGCGCTAAATCTTCGGCTTTGCTGCCTGTTTTCCACGCGAGCACTAAATCAGGTCTCAGTGCTAAAAGCTTTTCAAGCAGAATACCTTGATGGCCGCCAATACGGGGAATATTATTGGCTGCTGCTGGAAAGTCTGCATATTCTACAGTGCCTACAATTTGCTCCCCTGCGCCTATCTCATATAGGTTTTCAACGATATGTGGTGCAAGGGCGACGATTCTAAGCTGCTGCTTATTAGTTTGGGCTATCGCCTTAAAACAATTTAAAGCCACAAATAAAATAAGTACTAACCTAACCATTAGTAATCAAAACCTATTTGCGCTTTTACACCGGCATCAAATGCGTGTTTAACGTTACGTACTTCACTGACGGTATCAGCTAAGTCTGTTAATTTACGGTGTGCACCGCGCCCTGTAATGATTAAAGATTGCATTGGCGGACGATTAGCAATCACTTCTAACGCTTCATCTAAATCAATGTAGCCATAGGTGAGCATATAAGTAATTTCATCAAGTAATACTAAGTTAATTGATTCATCAGCCAACATACGTTTAGCTTCTTGCCAGGTTGCTTGCGCCGCTGCAGTGTCTGATTCTTTATTTTGCGTCTCCCACGTAAAACCGGTGTTCATAATGGCAAACTCAACCCCTGCACCTTGCAATATATTGCGCTCCCCGCATGGCCAAGTGCCTTTAATAAATTGGCACACTGCGGCTTTCATGCCATGACCAACACAGCGTGTTACCGTACCAAAACCTGAGGTTGACTTACCCTTACCGTTACCAGTAATAACCTGAAAAACGCCTTTTTCTGTTTGCGCGGCAGCAATGCGCTCATCCACTTTATCTTTTACTTTTTGTTGGCGCTGTTGGTGTTTATCGTTATTTGTATCGCTCATTATTAACTCCTTCCCAGTTTTGGTAAATTTGTGTGATTTTATCTAAATCTAAATGTTCTTTACACATATCAGCTAAGCGCGTTAATTGCTGCTCGCGATGTGTGTCTATGTCTATTAACTGCGTAATGCCACTATTTGGTAAGACCCAATCGAGTATTAATTGCGTGGCTTCGCTACTATCGAACAAGCCATGTAAGTAAGTACCCGCTATACAATCATCTTTTGATATAAAGCCGTCTTGTGCAACATTATTAGGGTGTTGAGTAAATTTTAAAAAAGGCCGCTCGAGTGCTTGGCCTTGACTACTACCAGCATGAATTTCATAACCAGCCACTTTAGCCTGTTGCCCTTGCAAATTGATAATACCTGCAGCTTGCGTTAGCACCTTTTGTTGCCCTAACTCAGTAATAAACTCAGCAAGCTCTAACCCTTTGCAATGTGCTTGGCTTGATTCAACGCCTTTAGGGTCATAAATATCGCTACCCAACATTTGTAAACCGCCACAAATACCGAGTAACTTGCCACCGTAACGTAAGTGGCGTTTAATTTGTTCCCCCCACCCTTCATTTTTTAAAAAGGCCAAATCACTGATCACATTTTTACTACCGGGAATGATAATTAGATCAACATCAGGGATCATTTGAGTATGACGAATGTAATTAATATCAATTTGGGTGTTTAAGCGCAGTGCATCAAAATCAGTATGATTACTAATATGCGGCAATAGCAAAACGGCTATTCTAATTTTTGCTTGGCTAACTTGGTTATCAATCGCGACCGCATCTTCAGCATCAAGGGCTAAGTCGTGCAAATACGGTAATACACCTAATACAGGTTTACTCGTATACTCTTCAAGCCAATCAAGGCCGCTTTGCAGTAATGCGATATCACCACGAAAACGGTTGATAACAAAACCCTTTACTCTTGCTTGCTCTGACTCACTTAGTAGCGCAAGTGTGCCGACTAAATGGGCAAATACGCCGCCTTTGTCGATATCTGCAATTATTATTACAGGGCAATCAACCGCTTCAGCGTAACCCATATTCGCAATATCCCCAGCGCGCAGGTTAATTTCAGCAGGGCTACCCGCGCCTTCAACAACTAATAACTCAAACTCTTCGCTTAAGCGTTGTTGCGAGGTAAGTACCGCATCCATAGCGACTTTTTTATAATCGTGGTACGCCTGTGCTTCCATGTTACTAATCGCTTTACCGTGAATAATCACTTGTGCGCCAGTATCACTGTTTGGTTTGAGTAAAATAGGGTTAAAATCAACGCGTGGCGGCACTTTAGCGGCAATTGCCTGTAGTGCCTGGGCACGCCCAATTTCGCCACCATCTTCAGTTACGGCGCTATTTAACGCCATATTTTGCGGCTTGAATGGAGCAACTTTAATACCTTGATCTACAAATACTCGACACAGTGCCGCGACTAAGGTACTTTTACCTGCATCAGAGGTTGTCCCTTGTATCATTAATGTTTTCATCATGACTGCCCTTTAAGTGTTAAGGCAAGACCTGCCATTATAAATTCAACACGCGCAGCTTTTACTGCAATCGCTTGATGCAACCAGCCAGACTCATCAACAAACTGACGACTAAGTTCGCCAAGCGGTACAATCCCATGACCAACTTCGTTACTCACAAAAATGACTTGCCCGGGTAAATTATCAAAAATATTTAGAAATGCCGTTTTTTGTTCATCCCAACAATCACTTCGACCGCTGCATAAACAGTTACTCAGCCACAAAGTTAAGCAATCAACTAAGATGCAATTATTTTTGCTACTGTGTGTTTGAAGTGTTGCAGCCAGCGTAATTGGCTCTTCAATTAATTGCCAATCTGTAGGGCGTTGTTGCTGGTGATGCTTAATACGAGTTTGCATTTCAACGTCATGTGCTTGACCTGTAGCAAGGTAAATTACAGGCTTATTACTTTGCTGTGCAAGCTGCTCTGCAAAACGGCTCTTACCGCTGCGAGCCCCACCTAAAATAAGCGTATGATTAGCGTTCATAGTACACTCACCAACGTTAAGTAAATCGCAATTTCACTTAGTTGCTGCGCTGCACCTAAACAATCACCGGTATATCCACCTAACTGGCGTTTAAACCAGCGGATTAAAATCACTCTTAAGATCAATAATACCGCAATGAGTATTAACGCGGTTTGCCATAACACAAGACTTGCAGCGATTAAACTCACCAGCAAAACTGCTGCGGTTAACAGTAAAATAGTTAAACTAGAGTTGGATAAGTGCATCGCCAGCGGTTTTACTTTTGAAGTGGCATCTTCACTAACGTAATCCATGCTTATAATTAAACTCGTTGCCACCATACGGCTTAAACATTGTCCGAGTAAAATTGCACTCAACACACTTAATAATGATTCACTAAGAAAAAGTAGGCTCTGAAATTTAATTAGCAGTATTATAAACAATGCCGCAGCCCCGTATGTGCCAAGGCGACTGTCTTTCATAATGGCAAGCTTTTGTCCTACCTGCCAACCGCCACCAAAACCATCCCACACATCAGCCCAACCATCCTCGTGAAAAGCGCCCGTTAACAGCAACCCTATTGCCATCATTAACAGGATGCTAATTGATAGCGGGAACAGCAACTGAAAAACGCAGTAACTAAGCGCTAATAATCCACCGAGTAACAAACCAACCAAAGCAAAATAACGACTTGCTTGGTTTAAGTGCACAGTACTCACATCAAAGCGCAATTCAACAGGTATTCGAGTTAAAAAACTGATTGCTAATAACAGTAACTGCCATTGCGTTACTTTGTTTTCATCTAGATTAGAGTGCATTAACTAACAACCTGCTCCACGCCAGCATCAGCAAAGCTAGCCATTTGATTATAAAAACCCAGTGACGCTTGCAGTAACGGTAAACTTAACGCAGCGCCTGAGCCTTCACCTAAACGCAAATCAAGTTGCAGCAGTGGTTTAACGTTAAGTGTATCTAACATTAATCGGTGACCTTGCTCGTTTGAACAATGAGCGAATATTAAATACTCTTTAACTGTGGGGTTTATATTTATTGCAATCATAGCCGCAGCGCTACAAATAAAGCCATCAACCACCACTGCCATACCCTGCTCAGCAGCTGCTAACATTGCACCTGTTATATGCACAATTTCAAACCCACCTAATGCCGCAAGCAAGCTAATTGGATCTGCAAATTGTGACTTATGTAATATAAGTGCTTGCTCTACAACTGCAATTTTTCGCTCAACAATATCATCACTTACACCTGTGCCCTTACCTACACATTGTTGTGCGGGTAATTTAAGCATCGCAGCCATAATAGCCGCGGCACTGGTTGTATTACCTATGCCCATCTCTCCAAACGCAACGGTATTACAGCCTTTAAGGCTAAGCTGTTTTACAAGTTGTTTGGCATTATCAAAACCTCGATATACCTGCTCAATTGACATCGCCATATTTGTATTAAGCGGCTGTGTAATGCTGCCTAAACGGCAATTATGCACACTTGGTGAAGCTACTGGGTGTAAAATACCGCAATCAACCACTTCTAACAGCCAGCCTAACTGTTGGCAAAATACGTTAATTGCTGCACCACCACTGACAAAATTAGTGACCATTTGTGAAGTAACATCACTGGGTGCTATTGATACACCATGCGCTGCAACGCCATGATCGCCTGCAAAAACAAGCAAAGTAGGTTTATTAATAACAGGGGTAAATGCTTTAAAGGCAGCTTCACTTGATACTTTTTGACTAAATATAGTAACCAATTGCGTGGCACATTGCTCTAGCTGTCCAAGTGCGCCAAGTGGTTTAGTTTTTTGATTTATTTTATCAGCGATTATGTGGCTAAATTGGTTAGCTATTCTCGGTATATTGAACATTGGTTAGCTTTCTCGCTTGCGAAAATAAAGTAATGATAAAAAGAAAATACTGCCGATCGCAGACGTGATCACCCCAATAGGTAACTCTTGATTCGTAAGTAAAATGCGCGACAACACATCAACCCAAACCATGAATATGCCGCCAGCTAAAGCTGTCATCATTAAGCCACTGGGCGTACCTTGGGAAACAAAAAAACGCACAATATGCGGGATCATCAAACCGACAAAACCAATTCCACCACACATGGCAACAAGCACAGCAGTGATCAATGAGCTCAGTATTAACATTAATAAGCGAAACCGTTGTACCGGTATACCTAATGTCACGGCACTTTCATCACCCAATAACATAGCATTGAGCTGACGACGAAAACCCATCATTATCGCTGTACAGCTTAAAATAACTAAAGCAGGTAACCAGAGCGTGGCCCACTGAGCACGAGCAAAACTACCTAGCGTCCAAAATAAAATAGCGGTTATCGCCTGAGGATCACTAAAATAAAGTAGTAAACTGGTAAATGCGCTGAATAAAAACGATAAGGCAACGCCTGCTAACAACATGGTTTCAACCTGTCCACGACTAGCCCGCCCAGCAATAAACACCAGTAATAACATCGTAAATAAACTGCCAACAAACGCAGCTGCAGACATGGAAATACCAGCGCTGATACCAGTAATTGTCATAAAACACACCACACCAAACGATGCCCCTGATGAAATACCAAATAAATATGGATCAGCCAATGGGTTACGTGTAACCGTCTGCAAAATTAACCCAGCAATCGCTAAGCCAGACCCTGCTAAAAAAGCCAATAAGGTACGTGGTATCCGTAGTTGCCAGATAATTCTTTCAATAAAGGGGTCATGCCCTTGCCCTATAAGGCTATGGTACACATCAATGAACTTACTTGGCGCAGCACCAAAGCTAAGTGCAATAAAAATGCTCGTAAAACCAAAAAATAAAGTAACGATCACAGCAGCATAATTATTTTTTTGCATTAGCACTACCCCCTTGATAGCCATAAAAGTAGGTGATTCGCGGAATTACTTTTTTTAGTTGTTCACTCTGTGGATGTGCTGATACTTCAGCACAGACACTAAATACGTCACTCAGCATTTTTTCCGTGATCACTTGCTCTGGAGTACCTGTTGCAACTAATTTACCTTGTTTAATCACCAGCAACTCATCACACATGCTGGCAGCTAAATTAAGATCATGAAACGACGCTAAAACGGTCACATTAAGAGACTTTGCCAATTCCATTAGTTGAATTTGATATTTAATATCTAAATGACTAGTAGGCTCATCCATAATGAGTAGTTTGGGTCCCTGCACAATAGAACGAGCGATCAATGCTCGTTGTTTTTCGCCACCAGAAAGAGAGTCAAACGATTGTTGACAATGATGACTCAAGCCAACTTGTTCGATCGCCTGTAATATTATTTGCTTATCCGCTTTGGTTGTAGAACTAAATATGCTTTTGTGGGGTGTAAGCCCAAGACTTACAACATCATAAAGGGATAAGTTAAATTGCGAAGGTGTTTCTTGCAGTACCACTGAAACTTGCTTTGCATATTCATCTGCACTTAATTGCCAGATGTTCTGTCCGGCAAAGCTAACCTCGCCACTGCCTGGTTTGCTATAACGATATAAACAACGCAGCAGGCTCGATTTACCCGCACCATTAGGACCCAGTAAACCAACAAATTGACCTGGTTTGATAGCAAAAGCTATATTTTGCAAAATAGTGGTATTACCCACTGACCAGCATAATTCTGTGACTTTAAGTAATGGTGGCTGAGTTACTACAGGTGATTGCAATGTATTTTTCTCTCTGGCGATAGTAAACCCAATACACTACTTACCAATAGGATGATAATAGAAGAGTTAACCCGCTCATTTAGTTCAAATTAACGTATTTTGTATCTGACTTATCACTGACGTGACTTACAGTTGCGGGTACAGTTGAGGACTCTCACCTCATTCCAAAATACATAAGACTCTATTATGGGCAGGTGAGTAAATATTTCAATTAATATCTATCTAGGCAGTTAAAAACTACTAAATAGCATTCTAAAACACAATTTTTGGCCACGCTTTACCCATATTATCAATATAAATCTCAACACAAACAAATTTACCGTAGCCTACAGCAAACATATTCTGCTGATTAGATTCTTTTGGTAGCTCACATATAATGCCTAATAATTGCTTAATCACCCCCGCATGCGTAATTACTAATTGCTTATGCGTATGATTATTTACAATATTCATCAATAACCTTTGCCACCAAAGAAATACTCGCTGATAAAAGTCAGCCATATTTTCACCACAAGGCGGTGTGACTAACCAAGGGCTTTGCCAAAAATCACCAATACTAGGAGAATGCGTCAGCTCCCACAATTCATCATACTTACGACCATCCCAATCTCCAAAATTAAACTCCCGGATATCATCAGTAAGTAAAAGAGGAATTTGATGGTTGTGAGAAAATTGTGTGGCAAATTCACTACAACGTTTTAATGTTGAACTTTGCACCAATTCAACATCAGTTAAGTATTTGCATGCTTGACTCAACTGTGAAAAACCAACATCACTTAATAAAAGATCAGTCCCTCCAGCTAATACATCTTGCTCAACAATTTCACCATGGCGTAACAAATAAATGCGACTAGTAAAAGGCGTCATAGAAGTCCCAAAAATCACGAGCTATCATTCCCATAATTTTATCAGATATCATCATGCTTAATTGGACAATTTTCTACACTGAGAGAAACATCGATCTTTAAATTCACTTCGCACAAACTGTAGCTCGTGATCTATCATGAATCGTGGATATGTATAGCTCTGGGGAATATGCTACATGCCTTCAGGCTAAAGCATGACCTACAATAAAAGACCCGCAACTTGATTGTAAAACCGTCGGTCGTGATTTATCGCGACAACCGATATATGGGGGTGTATTGCTTTCAGGTGAACGCCTGAGCGACACTGGCCACCTTGCACCTTGCACCTTGCTCGCTGTTTCACTTTCCTGCAGACGTAAAAAAGCCCGACTCATTGAATCGGGCTTTCTTTATTTGGAGCCTGGCGATGACCTACTTTCACATAACAAATGCTACACTATCATCGGCGCTGTTTCGTTTCACTACTGAGTTCGGCATGGGATCAGGTGGGTCCAAAACGCTATTG
>NZ_JABCJL010000041.1:0-27937 GCF_012952265.1 Pseudoalteromonas sp. NEC-BIFX-2020_015 | reverse complement strand
TAGTGAAACGAAACAGCGCCGATGATAGTGTAGCATTTGTTATGTGAAAGTAGGTCATCGCCAGGCTCCAAATAAAGAAAGCCCGACTCACTGAGTCGGGCTTTTTTACGTCTGCAGGAAAGTGAAACAGCGAGCAAGGTGCAAGGTGGCCAGTGTCGCTCAGGCGTTCATCTGAAAGCAATACACCCCCATATATCGGTTGTCGCGATAAATCACGACCTTAAAGTCGTGCGCTTAGTTTATTGTCAACAACAACCGAAAAGTGAGCCACTCGAGTATTTGAATAATGATCCACTATTTATACCAATCGACTTAAATATTTAACCATTCTAGCGGGCTAAATAAAGCGCTAACAGCGTTAGTAATTTTTCATCTAGAACAACTACATGTCAAAATTTCTGCCTTGTTATCACTGTATTTACCTGTCGCTATAAGTGGTCAGTAACTTAATATGATTGGTATTATTAATATTTTACATTAATCCGCCTTGTTTCTTTTCTTTTGAATCTATAACTCCACCTTAATTTGAATATCTCTGTTGTGGCCAACTAATTCTGGACACATTATAAGTAACCGAAAACTCGCTTTCTGCATTGCATTTTAATAATAAGATAAATTAAATTTTATATTAAGCTTAAAAATCAGTTACTTAAAATTGGCTTAATTACTGCTTCATTAACTATCAATTAATACAGTGGAGATGACCTATGCTCAGGAAATTATTATGCTTAATCTTTTTTACGCTTGTATCTGGTTGCGGCGGTTCCGGAGGGGATACTACAGCAAGCCCGGTTGTAGTAACGCCCCCCGTTGTAGTTGAGCCTGTTGATAACTCACTAACAGACGTCGTGGTCCCATCAGGATTTGATTGGTCAATGAATGATGAGGTGAGTATCAATTTTAAAGTTGTAAGCACTATAACGATGATAGACCAAAGTGGAGCTGGTATTGGTGGTAAACATTTCATAAAGGTTACTGCTATCGATCAAAACTCAGAGCAAGTGGGCACTACATTGCTCAAAGCCCTAACATCACGAACTGGGCAGTTAGAGAGCACGCTTAAATTTCCTAGTGAGTGGAGTGGAATTAAAGTTGAGGCTAAGGTTGATGGGGTAGTTTGTACTGAGACGTTTTTAAAAAATGTTTTGTTGGGGGACCTTGAGATTAAGTGTCCAGTTGAAGTTAATGCAGAAGAAGGATAACCGCGATGAGTCTTAAACAAATTATTTTAGCGTCTATATTATCTCCTTCATTTTGCGTAATAGCCGCAGCAACAAGCACAAGCACAGTGGATAACCAAGATGGGACATTTACATATACTCAACGTATAAATAAACAAAGTACTGCACCTCATTATTTAGCTCCTCAAAACTATGGCTTTGATTTTTACTCGCATTATTCTCAAGATTATGGTTGGCAGCATAGTTTTGAAAACCTTGAAGAACCATTACTTAAAATACAAAGTGCCACGTTATTAATTCGAGGCTATGACATTGATTCTGAGTCTTTTCATGGAACGAGTGGTGAATATGATGGTATTAGTGTGGATGGTTCAGAACTTAATCCTGGCTTGCTACAAGGTACTAACGGTACATGGTCTGAAACATCATTTGATGTGCCTTTGTCAGCCATAACTGATGATGGTTTAGTTAATGTATTTCTTGATATAGATATGAACCACGACTACGTGAAATGGAAAACTACTTTAGATTATAGTGAGCTGGTCATTACGTATGCTATAACCCCTAATGATTCACCATATTTGCCTGTTCTAACAGTAGAAAATGAGAGTTGCTTATCGCCAGATAAAGATCTAGTTATTGTGGTTGATAATACAGAAAATGCAGATCCCGATGGTGACAGCGTTACCTATCAATATCGTTGGTTTGTTGATGTAGGCCAAGGTGAAGTTGTTGATGATGAAATAGTGGGTAAAACAGATCACTCAGGTAGTACTGTATTAGCCTCGCAAGTGCAAGGTGGTGAAATATGGCGTGTGCAGGTCACCGCGATTGATAGCAATGGTTTAATTAGTAATCCTGCATTTTATACATGGGAAGTAAGTGCTGATACAGACTCTGATTGTGATGGAATTAGTAATATTGATGACGATTATCCGAACGACCCACAAAGAGCCTCAAATAACTATACTGTTAAATCAACCCTAGCGTTTGAAGACTTGTGGCCTAATAAAGGCGACTATGACTTAAATGATTTTGTTATGGGTTACACCTTTAATGTTATAAAAAATGCAGATAACCAAGTTAAGCAGATTGACCTAACTGGATCTATCAATGCACGAGGTGCAAGCAATGCAAATGCATTTGCTTTAGCATTTGATAATATTTCAAATGAGAGCGTTCAAAGTGCAAGCATTGATATAGCAGGTAATACACGTTCATTGGTTGCTGAAGCGGGACACACAAATCAACTCGTTTATACATTGGTTGAAAACATTCATGACGTAACAGTAAGTGCTAATGGGTATCAGTTTTTTAATACGCAAAGTGGTGATGAAAGTGATGTAGTACCAGTAACAATGAGTATTATATTTAATGACACTGTGAATACTTCAGATATTGGTAACGCTCCCTTTAACCCATTTATATACCCGGTAAATGATCGTGGGCGTGAAGTGCACCTTCCTAATCATTCCCCTACAGCGTTAGCAAACGCTGATTTATTTAAAACGGGTGACGATAATTCTGAAGTGGGTGGAGCACAGACATACATGACAACTGATGGTCACCCTTGGGCGCTCGATGTTACTTCAGTTTGGTCACATCCAATTGAAAATGTGGATATTGTTAATGCATACCCAATGATTAAAGAGTGGGCTGAAAGCAAAAAAGGTAAAAATACTACTTGGTATAATGAACCAGTAAAAGGTAAGTGTTGGAAGTGCAATTAATACCAATTTAATGAAACTAGTATTATAGGTTCAATTATTTTAAATAAAAGACTAGATCAAAAACGCCAGCTTTAGCTGGCGTTTTAATGTGGCGACTAAAGTTAATTAAGCTTTAGGGCCTGCATTTTTAATATCGTCTGAGACATCATACTTAGCGAAGTTTTCAGTGAAATCAGCAGCAAGCTTAGTCGCGTATTCAGCGTACTTTGCTTTATCTTCCCATGTGTTAATTGGGTTAAGTAAATTGCTGTCTACACCTGGAACTGCTACTGGCACGTCTAGGTTTAAAACATCGATGTGCTGAGTTTCAACACCAGCCAGCTTACCAGATACGATTGCATCAACAACAGCACGTGTTGTTGGGATATCAAAACGCTTACCAGTGCCGTAAGGGCCACCAGTCCAACCTGTGTTAACAAGGTATACTTTGGCACCAAACTCACGTACACGCTTCATAAGAAGCTCAGCGTAAACACCTGCTGGGCGTGGGAAAAATGGTGCGCCGAAACACGTTGAGAATGTTGACTCAATATCGCTGGTTGAACCAATCTCTGTAGAGCCTACTTTTGCAGTGTAGCCACTTAAGAAGTGAAACGCTGCAGCTTCTTCAGTAAGGATTGATACCGGTGGTAATACACCGCTTACATCACATGTTAAGAATACAACGGCTTTTGGTTCACCAGCGCGGTTTTCTACTTTACGCTTTTCAACGTGTTCAAGTGGATAAGCTGCACGGCTATTTTGAGTTAGGCTTGTATCGTGAAAGTCAGGAATGCCTTTATCATCTAGGACGACGTTTTCTAGGATAGTTCCAAAGCGGATTGCATCCCAAATAACTGGCTCATTCTTTTGTGAAAGGTCGATACATTTAGCGTAACAGCCGCCTTCGATGTTGAATACGCTGCCTGGTGCCCAGCCGTGTTCGTCGTCACCAATTAGAAAGCGAGTTGGATCTGCTGATAAGGTAGTTTTACCTGTACCAGATAGACCGAAGAACAATGCTGTGTCGCCAGCTTCACCTACGTTAGCTGAGCAGTGCATTGGTAATACACCCTTCGCTGGAAGTAAGAAGTTCTGAACAGAGAACATTGATTTTTTCATTTCACCGGCATAACGCATACCTGCTAGCAATACTTTACGTTGTGCAAAGTTGATAATAACGGTGCCGTCGCTGTTAGTGCCATCACGTTCTGGATCACATACAAACGAAGGTACATTCATTACCTGCCACTGGGGTAAATCAGATGCATTGTAAGACTTAGGTTCGATAAACATGTTTTTGGCAAAAATATGATGCCATGCAGTTTCTGTTGTAACAACAACAGGTAGATAGTGCTCTGGATCAGCGCCAACTTCAAGGTGAGAGATGAAGTGGTCGTTGTCTTGCACATGTGCTTCTACACGTGCCCATAAAGCGTCAAATTTATCTGCATCGAAAGGGCGGTTTACATTACCCCATTGAATTTCATTTTCAGTACTTGATTCTTGAACAATAAAACGATCTTTTGGAGAACGGCCAGTACGGCGACCAGTGTTCGCAACAAAAGCTCCATTGGCGGCTAAAGTCCCTTCGCCACGACGGATCGCGTGTTCGACAAGTTCAGCTGCAGTTAGATCGACAAAACGAGTAGCGCTTGAAGTCATGTTTATACCTAAATTGTGTGAGATTGAACGGGATAGCTCTGGGTTCTTAATAACCTTAAGCTGTAATTATAGTAACAGATGGATTAGGGATATTCGAGCCTATGAAAGCTTTAAAAACACATATATTTAGTAAAAAACATGAATAATTTCAATGATACCGGTGTCATGAAAGTTGTTGGTTTTATGACACCGGTATCATTTTTTATGAACAAAAAAGCTGCAGTGTTTACAGCTTTTCAATGTGTACTTTTTTAAGAGGGGGGTTCTTAGTTAAAAATGGCTTTGATTTCTTGCTCGTTAAAAGAGTAGTCTTTTAAGCAATAATGACAGCTAATTTTGATTTCACCGTTTTCAGCTACGTCGTTAAGTAATTCTTGCTGACCAATGTTAACGAGTGCGGTAATCGTTTTCTCTCTGCTGCAACCACATTTAAATTGGATTGCTTGTGGCTCGTATACACGAGGGTTATCTTCATGATAAAGGCGAGTCAGCACAGTGTTAGCATCAAGCTCTAGTAACTCTTTATCTTTAATAGTATTACTGAGTGCCTCTAGATGTGTAAAATCAGTAATAGATTTTTCTTTATTCACAGGTAAAACTTGCAGTAATAAGCCGGATGCTTTGGCTTTATCTTGAGTTGTATCAGTGGCAAACCACAATCGTGTCTGCAATTGTTCTGATTGGGCAAAGTATGCTTCTAAACATTCTGCAAGCGTATCGTGCTCTAGTGGTACGATACCCTGGTAGCGCTCGCCCTTATCAGGTGTAATAGTTAATACCATCACACCATTACCAATTAGTTCTTTAACAGTACTACCTGTTACTTCACTTTGTATGCGAGCGATACCACGCATATTTTGTTTATCATCACCATTAATAACCGCATATTTTACAGGACCATCACCTTGTAATTGTACTGCAATATCACCTTCAAATTTTAATGTGGCTGTTAATAAGCACGTTGCAACGAGTAAGTCACCTAATAAGGCTTTTACTGGTGCAGGGTAATTATGGCCTGCAATCATCTCATTGTAGGTGTGCTCAATTTGGACTAGCTCGCCGCGGACGTCTAGTTTTTCAAATGTATAACGGTGAAGTAGATCTTGTTGCATGGGTCGCTTTACCTAACTTGATTTCATTTTTAAAAGTTCGCGTCTTTGCTTTTTATCGGGTTTACGATCCGGATGTGGAGCAAAAAAGCTATTATTTTTGCGGGCAATACTATTTGCCTCGCGTTTTTCAATACTAGCTTGTGATTCTAGATATAAGGTTTGAGCAATGGGGGCACTTAAACGTTTATCAACTAATTTAAGTACAGTGATGAGCTTTTCATCAACACCTTGTGCTAATTTAATTTGTGCGCCTAGTTCAACTATTTTACTGGGTTTTGCACGTTGCCCATTATAATGTACTTTACCACCTTGTACCATGTCTCGTGCGGTGGCTCGGGTTTTATAAAAACGTGCAGCCCACAGCCATTTATCTAAACGAATGGCATTAATATCATCAGCTGAAGTCGAATTGCGGGTGTTTCCTTTTGAACCATTACTTTTTGACAAAATAGCACTCTTTTATTTCGCTGATCACAAATACAAAATTTAGCACGAAACCCACATTTAAAGAAATAGTTGGTGAGTTTTGTAGTGAAGTAAAAGCCCTAATTTACCTTGTTTACAAAGTTTAATATTAGTGCGCTTGTTGAATGAAAAATGAAAAGGTACTATAGGGCAGAGATATGGCAGTAAATTAAAATAAGAAATGGCATTTATGGAACAGCAATTACAGCAGCTAAAACATCTAGTAAATAAATTACCCCACGCTAAATTAAGCTGGGTGGTAACTCTTTTAGCTATTGTTTATATTGCTTTTTTATTAGCTAAAGCGTTTTGGCTTGCATGGCCAGAGCCTACGAATTTAGCCCTCCCACCAAGCAGTATGAATGCTGCAAATAATTCATCCGAGCGTGTAAATTCTAAGTCAATATTAGAGCAGAATTTATTCGGTAAAGCAGATGTTGTGCTTGGTAAACAGCCTACCAAACAAGCTAAAGTGATTAATAATGCACCTGAAACACGGTTAAGCATTAATTTAACAGGGATTGTAGCCGTTAGTAATAATGATTTAACGGGGCTTGCGGTTATTGAGTCGCAAGGACAACAATCTACTTACCTTGTTGATGATGTAGTTAAAGGAACACGGGCAAAGCTTGCTCAGGTATTACCTGATCGAGTGATATTAGATGTGAGTGGGCGTTTTGAGACATTAATGCTTGATGGACTCGACTTTACTAAAACAGTCTCAATGCCTGTTTTGGCTCAGCGTGAAGAGGATGAGTCGGAATTAGATGAGGGCCCACAGATGGAAGGTGATCGTCAAATTGATGCCACATCTAATCAAGAAGTCAAAGAAGCAATCATAGAAACCCGAGAAGAACTATTAAAAGATCCTGGTAAATTATTTGATTACATCCGTGTATCTCAGGCAATGAAAGACGGCGAGCTTGTTGGCTATCGCTTAAGTCCAGGTAAAGACCCTGTGCTATTTAAGCAAATGGGATTACAAAATAACGATTTAGCTGTATCGATTAACGGCTATCAACTAACAGATTTAAAACAGGCCATGTCAGCCATTAATGAGCTGCGTAATAGCACCGATGCTAATATCACTATTGAACGTGATGGTGAGCAAATCGATGTACAATTTAGCCTGCAATAACTTAGCTTTGGAGTTTTAAAATAATGGTTCACGCGCTACACCTCAAAAAAATCAGAAAAGGGTTAGCTAAGTACGCAACACTTTTTTTTGCGGCCAGTTTATCTTTGTCAGTATCTGCCGTTGAGTACGCTGCAAACTTTAAAGGGACCGATATTAACGAGTTCATTAATATCGTAGGTAAAAACCTTAATAAAACAGTGATCATTGATCCTAACGTACGCGGCAAAGTAAATGTTCGCAGTTATGAGCTGATGGATGAAGCGCTCTATTATCAGTTTTTCCTAAATGTGCTTGAAGTTTACGGTTATTCAGCTGTAGAGATGGATAACGGCATTTTAAAAATCGAAAAAAGCTCTGACGCTAAAAAGTCGAATGTTCCACTGATCACTGAGGATAATCAGGCCAGCGGCGATATGATGGTGACGCGAGTTGTTCGCGTTAAGAATGTTAGCGTGCAAGAGCTTGGCCCGTTAGTGCGTCAATTTAGCGACCAAAAAGATGGCGGTCATGTCGCTAACTTCAATGCCGCTAACGTTATGATGTTGACGGGTCACGCAGCATCCGTGAATCGTTTAGTCGAAATCATTCGCTCTGTTGACCAAGCGGGTGATAAGCGCGTTGATATTGTAAAACTAAACTTTGCAACGGCAGACGACGTGGTTTCAGTGGTTGAGAATATTTACAAAGATACAGGTAAAGGCAGCGTTCCTGAGTTTTTAATCCCTAAAGTGGTTGCCGATGGTCGTACAAACAGCGTTATAGTCAGTGGTGAAGGCCAAGCAAGAACCCGCGCAATTGAGCTTATTAAGCGTTTAGATGGTGAATTGCAAAATCAAGGTAACACAAAAGTTATTTACCTTAATTACGCCAATGCTGAAGATCTTGTTAAAGTACTGCAGGGAGTAAGTAAAACACTTGGTGAAGAAGGCCAAGGTGGGGCAACCAAAACCCGTAGCCGTAGTAAAGATGATACAAGTATTGAAGCTCACCCAGATTCAAACTCACTGGTAATTACCGCCCAACCAGACACAATGCGATCACTTGAATCAGTTATTGCACGCTTAGATATTCGCCGTGCGCAGGTACTCGTAGAAGCAATCATTGTTGAAGTTATGGAAGCTGATGGTATCAACTTTGGGCTGCAGTTTATCTCAGAGCAAGGCGGAATGATGCAGTTTAACAACGGCAATTCAGTCCCTGTAGGGTCGCTAGCCGTTGCAGCTGAGGTCGCACGTGATAAAACAGTAACTAAAAATGTTATAGGGACCGAAGGCGGCACAGCCACTGAGTATAAAGAAACCATTGAAGGTGATTTAGGCCCATTAGGCGCATTACTGGGTGGTATTAATGGTTTAGCCATGGGTATTGTTAAAAATGACTGGGGCGCGATCATCCAAGCAGTGTCTACTGACACCAACTCAAATATCCTTGCCACTCCATCCGTAACAACGATGGATAACGAAGAAGCGTCAATGATCGTTGGTCAAGAAGTACCAATTATCACGGGCTCGCAAACAGGCTCTAATAATAACAACCCATTCCAAACTGTTGAACGTCAAGAAGTTGGTATTAAACTCAAAGTAACACCCCAAATTAACGATGGCAGTGCTGTTCAACTTATTATTGAACAAGAGGTTTCTGGTGTAAGTGGCGCCACTGCGGTGGATATTTCAATTAATAAGCGTGCTATTAAAACAACGGTAATGGCTGATGACGGTGGTATGGTTGTACTAGGTGGTTTGATTGATGAAGATGTACAAGAAAGTGTATCTAAAGTGCCGCTACTAGGTGATATTCCTATTTTAGGGCATTTATTCCGCTCTACCAGTACCAGCAAACGTAAACGTAATCTCATTATATTTATTCGCCCGACCATTATTCGTGATGGTATAAAAATGAATAAATTAAGCCACTCAAAATATAACTTTATTCGTGGTGAGCAACAAATAAAGCGAGATGACGGGATTGATTTGATGCCGCTAACTGATTCGCCAATATTACCAGAGTGGAATGACGCATTAATCTTGCCACCAACGTATGAAGAATACTTAAGAAAGCAAAATGCAGACGAGCGCAACGATGACTGATGCAATCACTGAAATCAGCGAAGAGCATGCAAAGCCACAAGATAGCAGCGACTTGATGACCAGCGATGATCTTGTTGAGCTACCCAATAAGCGTTTGCCTTTTTCGTATGCAAGGCGTGCGGGTATGTTATTAAGCAAAAATAATGATGACCGTGTCGTTTTCTACCGTGGTGAATTGGATATTGAAGCTCTGCTAGAAGTACGCCGTATTGCCGGTCATGGCTTTACACTTGAGCAATTACCAGATGATAAATTTGAATTGTTGCTCGAGGCATCGTATCAACGCGATAGCTCTGAAACTCAGCAAATGATGGAAGATATCGGCAATGAAGTGGATTTATTTTCATTAGCAGAAGACATGCCACAAACTGAAGATTTACTCGCTGGGGATGATGACGCGCCAATTATTAAATTGATCAACGCTATGCTTAGTGAGGCAATCAAAGAGGGTGCATCTGATATTCACATTGAGACCTTTGAGCAAGAGTTAGTAATTCGCTTTAGGGTTGATGGTGTGCTTAAAGAAGTACTTAAACCAAACCGTAAACTGGCCTCTTTATTGGTTTCGCGTATCAAAGTAATGGCGAAACTCGATATTGCTGAAAAGCGAATTCCGCAAGATGGTCGTATTAGTTTACGTATTGCAGGTCGTGCTGTTGATGTACGGGTATCAACCATGCCATCTAGTTTTGGTGAACGTGTAGTACTTCGTCTACTTGATAAAAACAATGCACGTTTAAATCTTGAAGATTTAGGAATGACTTTACGTAATCGCGAGTTATTCTCTGATTTGATAAGTAAACCGCATGGTATTATTTTGGTGACCGGGCCAACCGGCTCAGGTAAAAGTACCACGCTTTATGCTGGTATGAGTCAAATTAACTCTCGCGATCGCAATATATTAACGGTTGAAGATCCAATTGAGTATGAAATCCCAGGTATTGGCCAAACTCAGGTCAACGCAAAAGTTGATATGACCTTTGCTCGTGGCCTTAGAGCGATTCTACGCCAAGATCCTGATGTAGTAATGGTTGGTGAAATACGTGATTTAGAAACGGCTCAAATTGGTGTGCAAGCATCACTGACTGGCCACTTAGTTATGTCAACGTTACATACCAATACAGCAGCGGGTGCTATTTCACGTATGGAAGATATGGGGGTAGAGCCTTTCTTACTTTCATCGTCATTATTAGGTGTGTTGTCACAGCGCCTAGTACGTACTTTATGTAAAAGCTGTAAAGAAGCTCACACCGCAGATGAGCGTGAATGCGAATTACTCGGCGTGCCGTTTGAGAATCCACCGACAATTTACCGCGCAGTGGGTTGTGAAGAATGTAACTTTAATGGTTACCGTGGACGTACGGGTATTCATGAGTTACTTGTTGTTGATGAAACTGTACGAGAGCTTGTGCACAGTGGTAAAGGTGAGCAAAGTGTTGAAAAGTACATTCGTAAACATACGCCAAGTATTCGTCAAGATGGCTGTAGCCGCGTATTGGCTGGTAAAACGACCCTTGAAGAAGTGTTACGTGTAACACGTGAGGAAGGTTAATAATGGCTGCGTTTGAGTATCGCGCGTTAGATGGTCGTGGCAAAGATAAAAAAGGTATTTTAGAAGCGGATACCGCTAAACAAGTTCGTCAATCCCTGCGTGAACAAGGACTCACTCCATTAGAAGTGATCCCAGCAGCACAGGGAGATAAACAGGTTAAAGGTGAAAAAACTACGTTTTTAGGTGGTTTTTTTAAACCAAAAATATCTACATCGGATCTTGCATTAATCACTCGTCAGCTCGCTACTTTAATTCAGTCAGCACTGCCTGTTGAAGGTGCTGTTATGGCTGTCGCTGAGCAATGTGAAAAGCCACGCTTGAAGCGCATGTTGATGTCGGTACGCTCTAAAGTTGTAGAAGGTTACACCCTTGCTGATGGTATGTCTGAGTTTCCGCACGTATTTGATAACTTATACCGAGCAATGGTTGCGGCAGGTGAAAAGTCAGGCCATTTAGATGCTGTTTTGAATCGTTTAGCAGATTACACGGAACAACGTCAGCACATGCGCAGTCAAATAACGCAAGCAATGGTATATCCGGTTATATTAGTTATTTTTGCAATCGGCATTGTATCCATTCTATTAGGTACTGTAGTGCCTAAAATATTAAAAACGTTTGAAAAATCTAAACAGGTTTTACCATGGACGACAGAGTGGGTAATGGCCGCGAGTAATTATGTGCAAAATTACTGGTTTATAACTCTTGTGCTGTTTACGTTGCTTGTTATAGGGATTAAACACGCATTAAAACAGCCAAAAATTCGCTTTTGGTATGATGCTAAAATTTTAATATTACCCGGTATTGGTAAGGTTGCGCGTAGTATAAATACGGCTCGTTTCGCGCGCACGTTGAGTATTCTGTCATCGAGTTCGGTGCCATTACTCGAAGGTATGCGGATCTCTGGCGAGGTACTGATTAATGAAAAAATTAAGAAAGCGGTAGCGGATGCATCAACGCGTGTCAGTGAAGGTGCGAGCCTTCGAGCATCGCTACAAGAAACCAAATTATTTCCACCGATGATGCTACATATGATCGCCAGTGGGGAAAAATCGGGTGAGCTTGAGCAGATGTTAGAGCGTGCAGCGAATAACCAAGACCGTGAATTTGAAAGCATGGTAAATGTCTCGCTAAAACTCTTAGAGCCTGCGATGATAGCGTCAATGGCAGTGATCGTATTGTTTATTGTTATGGCCATATTACAACCTATTATGGCGATGAATAAAGCGATTGGGCTGTAACAGTTTCAGGGATATCGTAATGCACTTTACTGTATTGCGATGAATTAATTATTAAGAAAAACAGAGGTACATACGTGAATAAACAATCAGGTTTCTCATTGCTAGAAGTTATGGTGGTACTGGTTATCATTGGCATGATCATGTCAATCGTGGCACCAAATATTATGGGTCAACAAGAAGAGGCGGCAATCGATAAAGCGCATTTGGATATCCAGCAGCTTGAAGATGCAATGAGATTTTATAAATTAAAAAATAAAGCGTACTTAACGACAGAGCAAGGCTTAGAAGGTTTAGTGACACAAACCAGCGTAGAGCCAACACCAAGACGTTTTCCTGAAGGTGGTTTTATTTCTAAGCTACCAGAAGACCCATGGGGTAACCCATATCTATTAATCAGTCCAGGTGAAGTGGGTAAAATTGATATTTTTTCAATGGGACCAGATGGCGAAGCGGGCACTGATGATGATATCGGTAACTGGGACGAAGAAAAACAGTAATGTATAATAATTCAGCGGCGTTATTATTTTTAGTACAGGGCTTAGCATGTTCTTAAGCCCCACAGCTAACTCACGCGCTACAAAACTGAAGCCACCAACACGTGGCTTTAGTTTAATTGAAATACTCGTTGTGTTGGTGGTCATCGCCTTTGCAACAAAGGTGGTGGTATACAGCTTTGATGGCGGTGTTGAAGATGAGCTTGATAAGCAAGCGCTGAGGCTGCATACCACCATTAATATGGCATCTGAATTTGCAATATTAAATCAGGTTGAATTAGGTTTTCATATTGACGAAGATACCTTTGAATTTTTAGTATTTGATGGCGAAAAGTGGATTGTGTTCGATCGCGATAAACTGTTTGCACCCATTAAAGTTGATGAGCGTCTTAAATTGACACTTAATCTAGAAGATCTCGCATGGGCTCAAGATAACCTTTTAGAGCAATCTAACTGGCAGGAGCTGATGAGCGGCGGTGATGACGATGATTTTTTAGAGCTTAAAAAACTTAAAATCCCGCAAGTCCTTATTTTATCTTCTGGTGAAGTTAGCGCGTTTCAACTTGTTTATGAATTAAAAGACGAAAGAGAGCCTCTGTACTTCATTGAAGGGGAGTTTTCTGCTCCTGTAAACCTACGCCGAGAACCTGAATAATGCTTAATAATAAAGGTTTTACTTTACTGGAAGTGATGGTGGCGTTGAGTATATGCGCTATGGCGGGTATTGCTGCTATGCAGGCAACGGGCGATCACATTAATCATTTATCAAGCCTTGAGGAGCAAACTTACGCATCATGGGTTGCTGAAAATGTATTGGTTGAACAACGGGCAAAAGGCAATAAATGGCAAGGAAAAAACGGCGCTAAAGGCACTGAGGTTATGGGGGGCGTTGAATGGTATTGGCGACAAGACGTGGTTGCCACAGCTGATAAAACCTTTGTAAAAGTGACTATTAATGTTTTTAGTGATGAAAAACTAGAATACTCAATTTATGAACTTACTAGCTACTTAAATAAAGGTGGTCGTTAAGTGAAGCAGCGCGGATTTACCTTATTAGAAGTGATGGTAGCGCTGGGCATCTTAGCCTTTGTCATTTTGGCTACTCATCAAATACTGGATTCGACCACTAAAGCAAAAGAAGCGTCGGACGAAAAAATTGCAGAATTAAATGGTTTGCAAACGACATTCAGGCTAATGGATCAAGATTTTAGCCAAATGACAAAGCGAGCCGTTCGCGACGAATCTGGCGATATACAAGAGTTTTATCTATTAGCGGGACGTTATACATTAAATAGCCAATATGACGGCATAGGCTTTGTACGCGATGGTTGGGTAAACCCAATAAATTTATTACCTCGCTCAGAACTACAAGCAGTGGGCTATCGCGTGATAGATGACAACTTAGAGCGTGTGCATCGGGTGTATGTGGATCAGCTTGATAATCTTGAACCGCGTGTGCAAGTAATACTCGAAAATATTGAAGATCTTAAATTTGAGTTTTTAGATGACAAAATTGAATGGCAAGAGCAATGGCAAAAAAAGGAACTCCCTAAAGCGGTTGCTGTGACTATTACGCGTATTGATGAAGAGCCATTAAGGCGCATATTTTTAGTGCCAGGTAATGGCCAAGGGGGCAGTGTTGAACCATAAACCCCAGCAAGGCGCCGCACTCATAATTGTGTTATTTATTGTTGCTTTAGCTTCAATATTGGCAGTTGAAATGAGTAGCAACCTGCTAATTCAGGTACAGAAAAGCACCAATATTCAAGGGCACCAGCAAGCAAAATGGTACGCCTATGCAGCGGAAGAGTTGGCAATAAAGGCATTGTTACAAAGCAAAAAAGACGATCCGGATAAAACCACACTAAAGCAGATTTGGGCTCAGCAAGGTGATGTGCCATACCCTGTTGATAATGGCACACTTCAAGGTAAAATTATTGATTTACAAGCGTGTTTAAATTTAAACGCATTGCGTGTAAAAGCAGCAACACAAGCAGGGAGTACAAGTAGAACAAACCCTGCACATAAGGCTCTACTTGCATTGCTTGAAAATATTGAAGACCTGCAATCAGATGAATCAGAAGAAGCGATGGCTGACAGTGTGTTTGATTGGCTAGACGAAGATAGTATTACGTATCGTTCGGGTGCAGAGGAGGACGAATACTTGTCGCGTCAATTTCCGTATATGACAGCGAATAGTTATTTTGCCTCAACATCAGAGTTACGTTTAGTTAAGGGCTTTAACCCGCTTGTAATGGAAAAAGTACTGCCTTACGTATGTGTTATACCAGGTAGTGAGTTATTGGCAATTAATGTTAATACGCTCGACCCCGAAAATGCCTTATTGCTTAGCGCAATGATTGATGGTTTGGATATATCTGGGGCGCAAGCCGTTTTAGCAGCACGCCCAGATGATGGTTTTTCAAATATAGAAGAATTTTTTGAGCAAGTGAATCAACAAGGGGCTCAAAATGTTAAGTCCGTTGAAAAGTTGTTCACCATAAATAGCGAATATTTTAAATTACAATCGCAAGCTGAATTTGTTGAGCTGCGTTTTTCGATGACCACATTACTGCAAGCCAAAGATGGTGAAGTAACGATACTGGCGCGAAAATTTGGAGGCGTACAGTGACAGAAATACTTTTGATCCGCACGGGTCAAACCCAGCAAGATAAAATTAATTGGTTGATTTACTCACCACTAGAACAAGAAATTATTGCCAGCGGTGACTTACCCAATGCAGAGCAATTGAGTAAGTTAACTGAAAAATCACAAAATCGAGAAGTGGTGGCATTGCTGCCTTGTGATCAAGTACAGCTTAAAACCGTTGAGCTACCTACTAAGTGGAATCGTAAACTCGAACAAGCATTACCCTATATGCTTGAAGAGGATATTGCGTGTGATGTTGATGATTTATTTATAGCGATAGCTGAACCGTCAATGATTGGTGATAAGCACGCAATTAATGTTGCGATGACAGATCGCGATTGGTTTGAATCTTGGTTAGCTGTATTTGTTGAGCATGATATAGAAGTATTTAAATTATTACCCGATGCAATATTACTACCTACAGCAGAAAATGATGCCTTAAGTGTAATTGAGCTGGGCGAACAGTGGTTGTGTAAGCACGGCCTGTGGCGAGTTGGCGCAGTAGAGCAAAGCTGGCTAGCAGAATATTTAGCAGCGCTAGGTAATCCACATGTTGAGCACTATAGCCCTGCGTCACAATTCCCTGAGACAATTGATTTAACAGCGCAGACAGATGCTTATGATTTACCATTAGCGTTATTTGCAAAGCAATTACCGAGTGTGAAGTTCAACCTTCGCCAGGGGCAGTACCAACTTAAAAAGAAAACGTCTTTATGGTGGGGATATTGGAAAAATGCTGCGATAGCAGCGAGCGTTGCTTTAGTGGGGTCAATCGTTATTAAAGGTGTTGAATTGCACCAATTGAATAGCGAAATAGACATAGCAAAAACACACGTTGTTGAACGTTACCAAAAAGCCTTTCCGGGTAAAGCACTGAACCCTCATCTGATTAAAAGCCAAATTAAAGGTGAGCTCGCCAAACTTGATGGCGTTAGCAGTGCAGGCTTTTTAGACCTTACCAATGAGCTGGTTAGTGTGTTTAGTCAGGTTCAAGAGTTTAAGCCTGAAACGCTACGTTATGATCAACGTCGTAATGAATTAAGAGTGCGTGCTCGGGGTAAAGATTTTCAAACATTTGGTAAAGTTAAAGCAATCCTTGAGCAGCGTGGTTTAACAGTTGATCAAGGGTCATTGAACAATGATGGCGACTTTGTAGTCGGTGAAATAAAACTACGAGGTGCAGCATGAAACAACAGTTACTAAAACATTGGCGTTCTTTAAAAGAGCAAGAACAACAGTTAGTAATGATTGCGGGTGTTATTTTTGTTATTTTTGTACTTGTTATGGGTATTTTTAGACCGCTCAATAATGCCATTGCTGAAGCACAGAAAAATCAGCTTAAACAGCAAGAGTTATTGACTTGGGTTGATACCAGTATTGTTAAATTGAAAGCTGGAAGTTCACGTGCTGTCATCAACAACCAAAATCTAAGTCAAATAGTCAATGCAACGCGTGGCCGTTACGATATTACAATTAGTAAAATGCAGCCGAACGACAACGCACTAAGATTAACGATTGACACAGTGCAATTTAATAAATTAGTGCAATGGCTAGATGAGTTAGTAAATGACAAAGGTGTGATGATCGAAAACCTCGATTTGAGCCGCGATGACAAGCAAGGCTATGTTCGAGTTAGCCGATTGGTATTAGAGAAGTAAGCATGAAAAAAACAGCCACACTTATAGTAATATTTATCATTAGTTTTATCGTGTTTGCTTTGTTAAAAACGCCCGCTGCTGTGGCGCTTAACCTTGCGAGTAAATACGTGCCTCAAGACGTACAAATAGGCAAAGTGTCAGGTACTGTGTGGCAAGGCCGAGTAATGCAACTTCGTTATCAGGGGGAGCAAATTAATAGCTTAACATGGGACATCTCTGGTTGGGCGTTATTTACAGGACAGCTTAAAGGTAATGTTAAGTTTGGTAATGCACGTGAAAAGACGGATATATCCGGTCGTGCAGATTTTAGCTATGGTTTGTTTAATCAAGCTATAACATTGTCAGATACAACACTGCGTTTAACTGTTGAGCGAGCGATGATGCGCTTACAGTTACCTTTGCCAATCAATGCCAAAGGACGAGTGATTGTACAATTGGATGAATTTTCTTCAGGGCAACCGTATTGCAATGCATTACAAGGTGAGATTTCTAGCCAGAATATTGATGTTCAAGGTTTATCTGGTTGGTTTAGCATTGGCCCTCTTAGCGGCCAGTTAAGCTGTAAATCAGGTGATGTTGCAGTGTTGGTTGATCCAGATAATCGCCTAGGGCTCGCAGCCGATGCAACACTCAAAGCGAATATGAACTTTAAGGTCGCAGGGTATATAAAACCTGACGCGTCACTACCAAAAGAAGTGCATGATGCGACTAAGTTTTTAGGCCGTGCTGATAGCGAAGGCCGTTTTCCATTAAATTTTTAAGTGTTATTGAGTTATCTTATGCAAATACCTGAATTTACTCTGCAACATAGTCAGCAACTAAGTGCATTTTTAGCGAGCCGAAAAGGCGCAATGACATTGCCGCAAAGCCAAGGTTATTTATTCGCGATAATATGTTCGCCCGAGCCGTTAGATGTTCACGAGTGGCTTGAGCAGATAATACCTGATACACAAGGGCAACTAGAGGAGCAGATGTTATTCTCCTTTATGGCTATGTACCACCAAATTAGCGAGCAAGTCTACGAAACGGGTTTTAAACTCCCTGTAAGCTTGCAAATAGGTGCTGATAATGAAAACTACCTAGATTTACATGAATGCCAACAGTGGTGCTTGGGGTTTGTACACGGCTCGCAATCTTATGTTGATAAGTTAATGCAAGCAGGTTCACTTTCCGTTGAGTTAAAAGAAGCATTGCAAACAGCTTATGCGAGTTTGGGATTTTTTGCTCTAGAGCCTGAAGTGATAGCAACAATTGCTCAACAAAATCAGTTAAGCGATGCGCAACTGAGTCAGCAGCAATATGAGTTAATGGGTGATTTTGCACTAGGTTTTGCTGAACTGATAGAAATCATTGCAGTACAAAGTGGCTTATATACGGATGAGGAAGACAGCTGGAACTAGGGCGTGTTGACCTTTGTGGATTGAAATTAGTTCAATCTAGGGGCTATTTAATCGCGGCGCGAGGTTTGTAACCTAGCAGGCTAAGTAAAAACCGAGCAAAGCTTGTACGTCCTGCTCACGCTCTTTACCTACATCCGTGTAGGTAACAAAGAGTCAATCCCCCTAGGGTATATAGCAGGGGATACCTGCTATATTAGATCAAGTATGATTTCAGTACAGTTTTGCGGGCATTTAGCGATGCCTTTTCCATGCTGCTGAGTTTTTAAATCTAACGTCAGCACTCCTTGGCACTTTTCGCACTTCGCGGTCTGTCCTTTAGCGAGCTTTTTCAGCAAGTTTTTATGCTGGTTAAACGACGCGCTGCTTTTTTTTGTTAATGCTGAGAAATCCACTATTTAGCTCTATTTTCTATCAGTGACTCGGATACGATAGAGCACACTGTAGCTAGACGATCTTCATAAAAATATAAATTAAGGTCTTTACTATTACAGTAACGCGTATGGAACAACTGCAGTTGCTCATCTGTTTTTAAGGTATCTTCTAGATACTCGCGCTCAGATCCTGATAGTGTGAGTGCAGAGCTAATTCGGCTTTTAGCCATGCTAGCACCTCTACCTCGGTTTATATTTCCAGCATCACTGAGTACGCCAACACCTTCCCCTAATAGTTTTTCTCTAGGTTCTTTTATCATTGGGTGGTCGATAGTAAATAACGCAAGTATTACAACAACAAGTACAAGAAATTTCTTCATATGAATAAACTTTGATCTAAGCGGGTATGAATTGACCACTAGTGTAATAAAATGCACCTTTGTAAAGCAAGTAAGTTAGGTGAATAAATTATTAGCATTGAATTTCAGTTTTTCTAAATAGAGTTGGTATAATGCTTATGAACAATTAGATTTTTCAGAAATCTCTGAACATAACGAAGCGCTATGTCAGTTTCTGCACTATTTTTAGTATGAGCTTTCTATATTTTATTTATTAAATAAAGCCATATGATTGTTCAACTTTCATTCTCCAAGCGGCGTTGAGGAACTTCGATGGAAAAGCAAATAAAAGTAAAGAACATACCTTCTGAGGTGAAGATCGAGAAACCAGATCTTAATGCCCCACAAGATAGATTTAACCCCCGAAACCGCATTTATGTGCGTGCAGTAACTGGTTTACACCAACTGCTAAGGCAGCGTATCGGTTTTCTTGGCATGTTAGCGTTTATGGCGTTGCCATGGATAAACTTTAATGACCAACAAGCCGTGCTATTTGATTTGATGGGTCAAAAGTACAATATATTTAGCCTAACGTTATGGCCGCAAGACTTTACTATTCTTGCTTTTATTTTAATGCTTGCCGCATTTGCATTATTTTTAGTGACTACCTTCTATGGCAGAGTGTGGTGTGGCTATACATGCCCCCAAACAGTGTGGACCTTCATCTTTATTTGGTTTGAAGAGAAATTAGAGGGGACTGCCAATAAGCGCAAAAAGCTTGATCAGCGGCCGATGGATTTCGATAAGCTGTGGCGAAAAACAGCTAAACATACGAGTTGGATTGCATTTTCGCTTTACACTGCACTGACATTTGTTGGTTATTTCACACCTATCCGAGAGCTACTTCCTGATTTTATCACCTTTAATGTGGGTGGTTATGCGCTTGTGAGTATTTTAGTATTTGCAGCGTGTACATACGCAAATGCGGGATGGATGCGTGAAATTATGTGTTTACATATTTGCCCCTACTCACGCTTTCAATCAGCAATGTTTGATAAAGACACCTTCACCGTTAGTTATGACGAAACTCGCGGCGAGAATCGTGGTCCTCGTAGCCGTAAAGACGATCCTAAAAATCTAAACCTCGGTGACTGTATTGACTGTAACTTGTGTGTTCAAGTATGTCCGACCGGTATCGATATTCGAAATGGCTTGCAGGCAGAATGTATAAACTGTGGTGCGTGTATTGATGCATGTGATGGTGTGATGGATAAAATGAGTTACCCACGCGGGCTTATTTCATACACGACGGAGCGTAACTTAGAAACGCCGGATAACAAAACAAACCCATTGCGACCTAAAATTATTGGTTACATTGTGATTCTAGTTATATTAAGCACTGCGTTGGTTGCAAATATAGTCATGCGTAAACCGATGGACTTAGATATCATAAGGGATAGAAATCAGCTTTATCGAGTCGATTTTGATGGTTTAGTTGAGAATACATACACCCTTAAAGTAATTAATAAAGCGCAATACGAGCAAAGCTTTAATATTAAAGTTGAAGGGTTGGAAAACTTTAAATATATAGGCAAGCAAACTTTCACTGTGCAGGCCGGTGAATCACATAATGTACCATTATCACTAGTAATGGACCCATATGATTTGAAAAAGCCTATGACCGAGTTTAATTTTATCTTATCGCCAGTGGATGAGCCGAGTTCACAAATTTCGCAGCCGAGCAACTTCTTTAAAGCACGATAGTTAAGTACACTATCACTTAATAAAAAGCGGGATTTTCCCGCTTTTTTATATTGATGAGAATTATGAGTAAATTTAGCTTTGTAGACTTAACCCCAGATTCAATTTTAGATGCCGTTGAAAGTATCGGCATTTATGCCGAGTCTGGCTTATTAGCATTAAATAGTTATGAAAACCGTGTTTATCAATTTAAAGCTGAAGATGGCAATCGCTATGTTGTTAAATTTTACCGACCTGAGCGCTGGAGCAAGGCACAAATACTAGAAGAGCACTTATTTGCAGCGGAGTTAGCTGATGCCGAGGTGCCTGTTGTTGCGCCGATTAGTCGTAATGGTGAGAGTTTATTTGAACATGACGGCTACTTGTTTACGCTGTTTCCAAGTGTTGGTGGACGTATATTTGAAGTTGATAATTTAGATCAGCTTGATGTACTTGGGCGTTTGATAGGCCGAATGCATCAATCAGCAAAAGTCAGTGAATTTAGTCACCGGCCTACAATTAGCTGTGATGAGTATTTAGATACAGCTAAAATTCAGCTTCAAAACAGTAATCTAGTGCCAAGTAGCCTAACTACAGCGTTTTATACCATTTTGGATATGGTGATCGATAAGACCAAATCACTCTATCAACAAGTCAGCACAATACGCCTGCATGGAGACTGCCACGCAGGTAATATTTTGTGGGCGGGTGATGCGCTCATGTTTGTAGATTTAGATGATAGTCGCCAAGGTCCTGCTATTCAGGACTTATGGATGATGCTAAGTGGCGATCGAAACAACCAACTGTTACAGTTAGATACCTTGGTGGCGGCCTATGAAGAGTTTTGTGATTTTGACCACTCTCAGCTTAAATTGATTGAACCATTACGTGCTATGCGTATGATCCATTACATGGGATGGTTAGCTAAACGCTGGGATGATCCTGCATTTCCACGGAACTTTTCGTGGTTTGCGGATGACAAATACTGGGAGCAACAAATTTTAGCATTAAAAGAGCAGTATTCTGCACTACAAGAACCAGCGCTAAAATTACTGCCATAAATAAATTATTTTAAAAAAGTGAATCGAGAGTCCAATGCTTAAAAAATTAAAACTGAGTCTTCTACTTTTATGTTTACCCTTTGCAGCTATGGCCGCAGACTTTAAAGCGGGTGATCAATATGATGTATTGAATATTGAAAAAAGCAAAACGCCCCAAGTAACCGAGTTTTTCTCATTCTATTGCGGACATTGCTTTAAGTTTGAGCCCGTCGCTAAAGCGATCGAAAAAAGCTTGCCTGAAGGTGCTGAGTTTATTAAAAGCCATGTAAATTTTCTTGGTGGTTTAACACCACAAGTGCAAAGTAACTTAAGCTACGCTTATATCATTGCTAAACAGCATAATAAAGGTGAGAAAATTGCGGATCAAATCTTCAACAGTATTCATGTTCAACGCGCACCGCTTGATAACATTAAAGATGTTAAAAAGTTACTTGAAGTGAATGGTATTGATAATGATACATTTAATAGCGATATTGCCAGCATGCCAGTTATTTCAGCTGAGCGTGCTATGCAAGATAAGCAAAATAAATATTCTGAAATGGGCGCTTTGACCGGCGTACCAACATTCATCGTAAACGATAAATATAAAATAAATATCAATACCATTAAGAGCCAAGAGCAGCTTAATGAGTTAGTAGAATTTTTATTAGAACAATAATTTTTTGGAGTTAATTGATTATGATTAAATTAGTTAAAGCAGGATTACTTGCCTTATTGCTACCTTTGGCGGCAAATGCGGCGCCAACGACTTATGAAGAAGGCGTGCATTATGAGATTGTCTCTGAGCGTGCGAGCAAAAAACCTGAAGTAAAAGAGTTCTTTTCATTTTATTGCCCAGCGTGTAATAACTATGAAGCGCTACTGGCTGAAGTTAAACCAAAATTAAATACAGGCGTTGAGTTCAAAAAAAGCCATGTGGATTTTGTCGGTGTGCGAGACCCAGAAAATCAGCAAATGATCTCTCAGGCTCTAGCAACAGCTGAAGTGCTACCACAAAAGGATGCATTGATTGCCGCTATGTTTAACCATATTCACGCCAAGCGCGCAAAGTTTAACGAATTAGCAGATATAAAAGATGTATTTGTTGCCCAAGGTGTTGATGGCGACAAGTTTGATAAAGTTTATAAGAGCTTTTCAGTGCGCACTATGAGCTCGAAGATGAAACGCGATCAAAATTACTATAAAGAAAAGGGCGCACTACGTGGCGTACCAACCTTTATCGTCAATGGTAAGTATAAGCTTAACTTAGGTCGTGAAACAGGTATTACAGAACCTGATGACATTAGTAAACTGATTAACTATTTAGCTGCTAAATAGCTAAATATAAAATTATGATGAAAGCCCCGGTTGCGGGGCTTTTTTGTTTATAGAGATGCATGATGGAAAAGATTTTCGTATCGAGTTGTTTGTTGGGCGCCCCCGTACGTTATGACGGTAAAGGCCAGGCATTAAAACACCCCCAATTAGCCACTTGGCAGCAGCAAAAAAGAATCGTTTCTTTTTGTCCGGAAGTTGCTGGTGGCTTACCAATTCCACGAGCCCCTGCAGAGTTAAAGTCACAAAAAGTAATAACCAAAAGCGGTGAAGATATGACTGCTGAGTTTGAGCTTGGTGCTCAAAGAGCGTTACGCTTTTGTAAGCTAAACCACATTCGGTTTGCATTACTAAAAGAGTCGAGCCCGTCATGTGGGCGAAATAATATCTACGACGGCACGCATAGCGGTATAAAAATCATAGGTATGGGTTTAACTGCGGCATTATTAGAGCAAAATGATATAAAGGTATTTAGCGAAATGCAAATACCAGCGCTGTTAAAAGCACTGGCACAGGAAGTATAGCTATTTTATCAAAGCGCCTTTTTTTGTAAAAACACGCCCGACTCAATATGGTGGGTGTATGGGAACTGATCAAAAATAGCGAAACGTTTAACGTCATGCGTACGGGTTAAGTGGTCTAAATCGCGTTCTAGTGTCTCAGGGTTACACGAAATATAAATAATGCTCTCGTAATTGGCGACTAAATCACATGTTAATGTATCCATGCCTGCGCGTGGTGGATCTACTAAAATAGTTTGACAATCGTAGCTGGTTAAATCAATCCCTTCTAACCGAGAGAATGTACGCTCGCCGTTCATTGCTTGCGTAAACTCTTCACTCGACATACGAATAATATCTAAATTGGTTACATTATTTTTAGCAATATTATATTGCGCCGAATGCACCGATGACTTAGATATTTCTGTTGCCAATACACGGTTAAATGAGCCAGCTAGCGCAATTGAAAAATTACCATTGCCGCAATAAAGCTCAAGTAAATCATTCTTAAGAGGTTTACATAAATCTTGTGCCCACTCCAGCATTTTGATGTTCACTTGTGCATTGGGTTGAGTGAAGCTATTTTCTACCTGCTGATAAATAAGCGCTTGGCCATTAACCGTTAAGTGCTCGGTTACATAGTCAGTGCCTAGTACTTCTTTTTGTTTACGCGCGCGACCAATAAAGTCAATTTTAAATGAATGGCTTAGCTTTTCTTTTAAGGCTTTTATTTCAGCCATCCACTCTTCATCAAGTGGCTTGTGGTAAAGTAAACTTACTAAAATTTCACCACTGAGAGTCGATAAGTAGTCAATCTGAAACAGTTTGCGGCGCAGGATTTCACAGTCTTTAAGATTATCAATCATCGCTTTCATTACTTCACCAATTAATGGCGCAGCAGGGTCAAACTCATCGACCCTAATTTTTTCTTTTGTTGCTTGGTCAAACATGATGTGAAACAGATCGTCGCCATCATGCCAAACTCTAAATTCAGCTCGTTGACGGTAATGAATTGGTTCAGAGGCAAATACGTCTAGTTGTTCAACACCAAAGCGTTGGAATTGCGCAATGATACGTTGCTCTTTTTCTGTTAATTGTGCATCGTATTCAGTTGTATCTATCTTTATAACCGCCATTACCTAATACCTTATCTCATTATGCTGTTTATCGGCGCTATTGTAGGGGGCAGAGAGTATTTGTCTAGTTTTGAGTAATAGTAAATGCTGTTTTTTTGTACGTATCGCTTTAGTTATTCGTTTTTAGGCCGATAATGAAGTAAGCAGAAATAGGAGTCGGATCATGAAAATTGGTAACTTTGGCTTTGTTCCAAATAATAATGTCAATAAATACAGCAATAAAGGCGCATTGCAGCAGCCTACAATACAAACCCCCCAAGATAGCTATCAGCAACGTGGTAAAGAATTAGCTGCAAAAGTATTGGGAGATAAAATGGCTGAAGCCTTAGGTTTGCCGATCGCTGAAGAGAAAAAAGACAAGCCACTGTTTGATTTTGATGAAATTGTCAAAAATGTGCTTAGCTTTGTTACTGGCGCAGTTAAAAAGGCACAGGTCGATGGCGCAGACAATGAGAAATTAAAAGGTATGCTTGATGACGCACGTAAAGGTGTGCAAATAGGTATCGATGGCGCGTTTGAAGAACTAAAAGATACCGGCATCTTAAATGATGAAATTGAAGAAGGTATAGAAAAGTCAAAAGAGGGCATTTTTAATGGCCTCGATGAATTTGAAGATGACTTATTTAATCCCAAGCCAGATTCAGTAAGTGTTACGCAGGCGCAATATTTAAGTTTAAGTAATAACGCGCAATATAACTTCACGACCGCAGAAGGTGATGAAGTGAGTATTAGTTTTGCCGATGCATTCAAACAGCAATCAGCAAGTAGTTACCAGCGTAATGGTCAAAATGAAGGTTATGCGAGTGAATCATCGCAATCACGAGAGCTATCATTTAGCATGTCAGTCAATGGCGATTTAAATGAAGATGAGAAAGAAGCCATTAACGCCCTTATGGAAGACCTACAGAGTGTTAGTAAAACATTCTTCGGTGGTGACATGGAAGATGCATTTGAGCAAGCTAAAGAGCTAAATCTAGGTAATGAACAGCTGGTGGCATTTTCAATGGATTTAAAGCAAACCAAAACGTTCGCAGCAATAAAAGGCTATGAAGAAAATAAGCCTGCGCCAGAAAAAGCAATTACCGAGAAGGTCACACCATTTAACAGTGATTTAAAAGATGCATTCAATAAAGCAGGTGATCTTGCATTGCAAAATGAGCTGTCAGGTATTTTGCAATGGTTAAATCAAGATCAGGAAGAAGTCGGCAAGCTAGTTGATTATACCAAGGCCATGTTTGAACAAATGAACAAGTTACGCTCAGCAACATTAGAGGGTGAAGCTTAAGCTTTATTTTAGAAGATGTGCATGGCAAACTGGCCAGCTTAGGTTTAGTTTGGAGCGAGTCGTTTGTCAGCACATATAATGGTATTTGATTCTGGAATAGGGGGGACAACCGTTCTTGAGCATATTCAGAAGCAGCTCCCATATGCACGCATTAGCTATTTTATGGATAATGCATTTTTACCCTATGGTAAATTGAACCAGCAAAAAATTATTGAACGCCTCAGAGGTTTACTGCACTTTATCGAAGTGAACTCACTTAACGTTGATGTGTTAGTTATAGCATGCAATACGGCATCCACTTCAGCATTGAGTGCTATTCGATCATTAACACACATTCCTATAGTAGGCGTAGTGCCTGCTATTAAACCTGCCGCAAGTATCACGAACAGTCATCACATAGGCCTACTCGCAACACCAGCAACGATAAGCAGCCCATATACACAGCAATTAATCGAAGACCATGCTTCATCTATCACTGTTAGTTTATATAGTAGTGTCGCGTTAGTCGCTATTGCTGAATATACCTACTTAAATGGAGTGGTCGACACAGACAAGTTAAACGCCGAGCTTAGAGAGTTATCAATTAATCAAAGTATTGATGTTTTGGTATTAGGGTGTACGCATTTTCCCATTTTAGCGTCGGCGATTCATGCATTTTATCAAGGCAGCATTAAATTATTAGATTCGGGAGCGGCGATAGCAAAGCGGGTAGAAACTGTGCTTATAGAGAAAAACTATTCCTTAAACAGCAAAGTTACTTTTGATCACAAAAAAAAGCCGCTGCATTATTATGCAACGGCTTCTATTGTCATTGATGAGCAACCGGTGGAGCTAGTTACACTGACTGATCCGATTCAGAACGAAAAGAGTTAGGCTCGTCATCTTGTTTTTGTTTTGCTTCACGAACTTTCAACGTACGTTGTTGGAACTCGCTATCGTTTAACTTAGCAATTGCATTATCAGCATCTGACTCTGCCATTTCAACAAAACCAAAGCCGCGGCGCTTGCCAGTATTTTTATCCTTTAATAAACGAACATTAAACACTTTACCTTGCTCTTCAAATAAAGCACGAACAACACCTTCATTTGCACGATAAGGAAGATTGCCTACATAAAGTGTTTTTGTCTTTACTTCGGCTTCTTCTAAATCGTCAGACGACATTGCAGCAATAACAACACCACCAATTAGTAAACCAGCACCAAATAACAGTGCAGGACTTAATTGTAGGCTTGAAAGCGCAAAATTAACTATAACGAAACCAATAACAGCAAGGATAACTGAAGAGATAAGAGATTTTTGATCGGGTAATTTCATTTTTGATCTACCAATAAACAGGAAATAAACATTAATTTAACATTGTGAACTTGCTATCTTAACGCGATAAATGAACATAGCAATGGTATTTATGTGAAATTATCTAATTTAGCTTAAAAAAACAGCTCTGTAGTAGGCGTGAATTATCATTTCAAGCCGATTAGCACGCTTTTTGAGCGAACAGTCAAAATATCGAAAAAAAGTGTTGATCTGTTTTTGGATCTCCCTATAATGCGACCCCACTGAGACGGCAAACGCCAACGCATAGCGAGGCGCAGACTTATCAGAGAGTTAAATAAAACTTAGGTTTTAAATATTCCAAAAGAAAATTTAAAACAAAGTATTGACTCGAAAAATAAAGGGTGTATTATTCGCATCCCTTGAGTCGCTAAAGCGAATCAAAACGTTCTTTAACAATATAAAGCAATCATCTGTGTGGGCACTCGTACAGATTGAGTTCTAACAGCCGAACTTAGTTTACTAAGCAAGGCAAAAAATTTAGAGTCTCAATGTGATTTCTCGAAAGAGA
>NZ_JABCJL010000040.1:0-31793 GCF_012952265.1 Pseudoalteromonas sp. NEC-BIFX-2020_015 | reverse complement strand
AGCAATTGCTAATCCCACACTCCGCCAAAGGCGCAACACTCAATACGGGTGGTTAGTTAGACCTTGCCCGGCAGGGACTTGCACCCTGCAAGATGGATCAAGCTTAGCTTGACGCACCAATGCCTTGCCTAAATTGCTTTTAACTCCAACTGAAACTGCATCTTGGGGTGGCTTGGGTATACACTCTCCACTTTGGCGATTTCGCGCTCATAGTTTAGTGCACTTTTTCTGGTAAATCCCAATTGCAGATGTCACCACTTCAACGCTCAGGCGTTTGATCCTTAGCACGTTGACACACTTCTTTTCTCGGTGCCAACGCCTTGCCTGCCACGAGATAATTAAATGGTTGCCTCTGCTGTAGCCGAAGAAAAACTTAATTCGCTCTCCGGAATGAGTTGACCACAACAGTTAAGCTTTTAATCATGGTAACCAGTTTAGTAGTAACGCTATAGGTCGACGCTGATTGAACTAAAAAGCGAACATGGCCTAGGTCAGTTACGATCTCAATAAATTTAATTTCATATCTTTTTTCAATCCCTAAGCATATTTCTTTTCGCCAACTTTAGGATCAAATATAGCCTTTCTATAGGGTGTCAATGACTCGTCGCAGCCATTCGCGTTAAAAATATACGCATTAAATATTCTTTTAAAAAATTAGACCGCAGCTGAGCTAGAAATGAAAATGACGCAGCACCTTTACTCATAAGTAAAAATAGCTCCGCTAGTTAATTATTTTTCACTGTAAATCAGCTCTATATTTACAATTTTACTTCTATTTAAAGTGATTTTATAGCGCTGATGCGTTACTTTATCAGCACTGCTATAAACGACTACCAAGTTTAGCTGATAGCGACGCTCCACACTTTGTTTAGATATTTTATTATTTTCAACATTATACAGCTTACCTTCACCTTTTTTTAAATAACGAGCAAAAGGTGCCAAGTTAAATTGCAGTGTTTGCTGCAAACTATCATAACCGGGTAAAAACTCTTTGGCATTAACTCGCGTTTCACTGGCAAAATGTAACCATTGCGCGGCTTGTTTGTTCTGTTGTCGTCGTTTTGAAAATATATTCCTCACTTGCTGCGGAATATGTTTAAAGCGAGTGTATTCAAGCCAAATATATTGTGTTGAAATTTTATCTTTCGTAACACTGTTATTAAATTGAAAGCGCCACTTCGGCCGTCCTTTTACAATTGCTCGCCAAATAACCCGGGTTATATCTTCTTTAAATATTTCACGCATACCGTAAATAGCACCAAGAATAATAATCAATGTTGCTGTTACTTCTGTAAAAGTGCTGCGTGCATTAAGTACAACCAACATGACTAAGGCCATTATAACTGCCGTCACGCTGCCTTTTACTAACCGCTTTAAATAACTATTTAAATGACGAGTTTGTCTTGTTAATACGACGCCATGCTCAATTAAACGCTGTAACAAACGCATTTTATTAGTAATACGGTTAGCATCTTTAAGTGTTGAATCTGAGTTGTACTGCTGCTCTTGGCGGTATGTTTGTTCAAACTTACAAAAATTCAGCAAATCAGTGCGTTCTTTTGCGTGATCGCTACTTCGTGGGCCTTCATCCAGTAACCTTAAAAATGACTGTTCAATTTGCCAACTCAAATAATTATCAGCATTAGTGTAAAATGAAATTAGCTTTTCATCTTCTGGGGTATAACGGCGCAATTTTTTTAGTAAACTTTGGCTTTGTTCACACAGCTCAATGGCCCGTTGATAAAACTCATCAAGTTCTTCTATTTTAAGCGCTTCTTTGATATCCGTTTCAATAGCTAATCTGACCTGATAACAATAAAGATTAAGGTTCTGCCGATAATCTTGCTGTTCACCTTTATTTTTACTGACAAAACGGCTTCGTACTAAAGGTAGGTGAATATTATTGGCGTTATACGCTAAATAAGATTTAAAGTGGTTATTGAAGTAAGACTCTTCGGTTAAGGTTTGTGGGTTAATACCCATTTCGTTTGGGATAGAGAAATACAAATCAATGCGTTGCTCAGAACGAGGGCTGAGCTCAGGTTCGATAATAAAGGATAAGTTTTCATCCTGCTTTAACAATCAGTTCTCCTATTAAATATGAGATAACCTAAATTTTAGTTACAGACATTAGTTTACTGCTGCCCTTGGATTTGTTCAACAAAAAAGGCCTAGTAAAACTAGGGCGTGTTGACCTTTGTGGATTGAAATTTGTTCAATCTAGGGGCGATTTAATCGCGGCGCGAGGTTTGTAACCTAGCGGGCTAAGTAAAAACCGAGCAAAGCTTCCGCGTCCTGCTCACGCCCCTTACCTACATCCGTGTAGGTAACAAAGAATTAATCGCCCCTAGGAAGAACCCTTTGGGCAGCGCATGTTTGGCATTTATACTGCGTTATCACCTATTTATGGGGAACAACCACACACCATAGGCGCTGCCTTGCCTAAATACCAAATAGACTGCTGCAAAATCAATCACGAAAGGTCAACACGCCCTAGGCCTTAAAAGTAATTTAATCTAAGTGTCGGTTACTTAGAACTTAATGCTCATGCTTGCAAAGAAACGACGGCCTAATACATCATACGTATACGGGTCTGTATTTGAATCATTATTACCAGAGTAATATGGAGGCTGCTTATCAAATAGGTTATTGATACCCGCAGTCAATGCGACTGTTTCATTAATTAGGTAAGAGCCGCTCACATCATGATAAACAACACTCGGTGTTGTTGGCGCGTAGCATGTATCTTCCTTACCTATACACTTAAAACTGTCCATACCTGAAATATAACGCGCTTTATATTGAGCGTCCCAGCTATCTCCAGCAACTTTAAGGCTAAGATTAGATTTGATTTCGGCATAACCACCTGAGCCAGAAGTGATCACACCAGCGTATTCAACCGGGTCTCCAGTCACTTGTTTAACATATTCATCAAGGTAAGTTGTGTCTAATCCTGCGCGCCAATTAAGACCCGCTGCCTCAAAGTTATATGCCAAATTCAAATCATACCCTGAGGTTTTTTCAGAGCCTATATTCTGTATTTTGTTATTAAATTTGATGCGTCCTGTTGCATCAATAGAAATACCTGCTGATTGGCACAGTGGCGTTGTCGCATTAGCCGCATTATTTAAGCATTGATCAACTATATACTGACTATCGACCTTTGTAATTGCATTTTCAATATCAATATCAAAGTAATCAACCGTCATTGAGAAACCATCAAACCACTGTGGTTCATAAACAAGGCCAACCGTTAATGTATCTGCTTCTTCAGGGGTTAACGCTGAATTACCACCAACCGTTACTTCTGCTTGTTTTTGCGCGCCAGGGTAATCTACTTGATCAAATGATGGAGAATTACCTGAGTAAAGTTCATTGACTGTCGGTGCACGAAAAGCGGTAGACACAACACTACGTAGCATTAATTCATCATTTGCTTTCCACGTTAGGCCTAATTTCCATGTTTCATCTGAACCAAAGGTACTGTAATCAAATGCGCGAATGGCTGCACTTAACTCAACATGCTCAGCAAATGGTTTATCAGCAAGTAATGGAATTGCAAGCTCAAGATAAGCCTCATTGACATCAAAGCCACCAGAAGTCGCTTCAACACGCGGATCATTAGCCAAACCTTGTGCCGTTAATGAGTCTGGGGTGAACCATGCTTTTTCTTGGCGGCGTTCTACACCAGCCGCAAATGCTGCATAACCCGCAGGCAGTTCTAGCAACTCACCACTAACAGCTGCGGCTAGAATAAATAACTGACTCCCACCATTATTTACTTCAGTGTAAACATTTTTGCGGAAATTGTCTGAAACCCACGCCTGTTGATCAAGTGGATTAAATGTACCTGCGTCAATTTGATCACCAATTGCGCCCATGTTATGTAGATTACTTAGCTTATCAACCGAGTCATTGCGGCCAAAGTTAGCCGACACATCCCATGCATAATCTCCAATTAGACCTTCAGCACCGATCACAGCACGTACTGTATCTACTGATTGCTCAAAATAACGTTCACCCGTGTCTGACATACGGCGACCATATGAGATTTTATCACCGTACTTATAGTTCATTTCTTGCGTTACGTAGTTACCATCCGCATCTTTATCAAGGTAACCATCACCATCAAGGTCAACTCGTTGATCGTAGCTTTGATTAAGCATTGAATCGCCCATTGCCTGCGTATATTCAAAATCAAACCAGACAGGCTGCGGCGCCATTTGTTGCTCTGACCAGCGTTTAGTATACGTAAACTCAGTAAATAAGCTGGTATCGTCAGATAGTTCGTATGTTGCTATACCTGTTAAGTTTAAACGCTCCATTGGCGTATAAAGGTAACTTGTTGGTGAGTAATTATAGCTGTCTTCATTGGTGTAACGGTGGTAATCACCGCCACGGCCAGTTACTCCGTCATCATCAATTAGTGAAACTTGTGTATCTTCACCTTTTGCATTTACCGTTGTCCCTTTTTCACCGTTACCATTCCATATATGGCCACCTTCATTGTAGGCAGAACCTGTACAGAATAAACCGTCAACGCCTTCATCTATTGGGCACTTAGAAAAATCACGATCTGCTTGAGATGCTTTGCCACGATCTGTGTACTGCATACCAATCACGATATTACCTTTATCAAAACTGCTACCGACTGTGAAGTCGATTGAATTCTCAGATGCATCACCCTCACCTGTAATTGCAGTATTTGCGTTTAATTCAAGGCCTTCAAAATCATCTTTTAAAATAATATTTACAACACCCGCGACCGCATCACTGCCGTAAACAGCAGATGCGCCATCTTTTAACACTTCAACTTGCTTGATCATTGATACGGGAATGGTATTTAAATCAACAGTTGATGCAGCGCCAGTCCCTGAATTGATCATACGACGACCATTAACTAGTACCAATGTTCGTTGCGCGCCTAAACCACGTAGATCAATACGAGCGTTACCACCAGAGCCATTATTAACCCCAGGGTTTGTCATTGCTCCGCCTGTTGCGGTCATTTTTTGTAACACGCTATCGATACTTGTTGCACCCATAGCTTGTATATCATCGGCGCTGATCAACGTTATTGGGCTTGCGCTTTCCATATCTGAGCGTTTAATGCGTGAACCTGTGACTTGAATTTTTTCTATAGCTTGAACTTCATCAGCAGCTACAACTTCAATGCTGGTGAACATAGGAATAGCCGTTATAACAGCTAAGCTAATTATTGATTTTTTCATGTAATACCCTACTTGTTGGAAAAATACCTAATTTAGGCAGCGCTCGTTTTATTTAAGAATGTCGAGATAGCGCAGCGCAACTTAGGGGGATTTAACTGAACAAAAACTGAATGAAAAAACAAGGAGCTTTAAGTCTGTTTTATGGCTCCCTAAACTAGGGAATAAGGTGAATGAATGTTTCATTGTTAATTAATTAAAACAATTAAAAAACAATCAATTAAAAAAATAAGAATGCATTTAAACTACGAATGAAATTAATAACGATAAATTTGTAATTAACTGTAATTACTTGTGAAAATATCCAAAAAAGCTAAATTTACAACTTAATTACACCATTTTATAAAAACCGCAAAATGAGACTTTTTTTACTAACGAATTCGATGGCTAAACAACGTCGATTAAGTTCATTATCCGTCAACAAATACTCACCCCACCCAAGGTAGAAGCGCCGTTGGAGTAAAAAAGGTTGTATGTAAGATAGTGGTTGCAAGTAATTCTACTATCAGAATCAGTCCTTTATAAAAATAACGCCTAATAATATAGGTTAAGGATCTGTTGACCTTTCAAGGTTAAATTTGCAAAGGTCAACAGACCCTAATAATGAGAGAATAGAATGATCAGAATGCACACTCTACACGTAATGAAATATGACTAACCGAGGGGATATACCCTTGCTGCTTATGTAGTGAATAGGTATTCAAATAATTGAATCTAGAAATTAATAGATTACTGTAAAATAATAATAAACAGATTCTATCTGATTTTTTTGGTTTTTGAGCTCAAGTATCAGTTTCCAGGTCATGTTTCGTTCTGAACAAATACCGACCATTGCATTTGCAGTCAACACATTATCTTGTAATTTAAACTGCAGCGGAATGTAACCCATATACATAGTCACACCTTCAAGTTTCGCGCTGTGGATAATATTACCGTCGCTAAGGGAGACATTAATTTTAAAGGGAGTTTCAGGAGAAATAAGGTGCTCACTTAACCATATTTTAGCTTTTTTTGGGTATGTGCAAGCTTGATTAGGCTGACATTGTGAGTTTGTTGCTATCTCATCTTTATTTGCTGTGATCGGATCGCAGGCAATTAATAAGGTAAGTGTAAAAATAAACACTATAATATGCTTAATTGACATTGTAATCCTTGAGCAAAGTAAAGGGCGATACTAATAATTCCCCTATTAAAATACAAGTTTAGTGAAACGATCAGAGTCAATTACTAAGAAAGTGTGTCAAAAAGTAAACAACTACATGATAAAAATTGATTGATGTCATAATTTTATGCAATTGACCTATCTTTTTTAGGCCAAAAAATTTATCATTTCCCCGCAAAATAAGGGTTTCGCGAGTTTGTTTTCTGAAGCAGTCATGGCATTGAGGGTTTTAGGTAACATACTTGTGAAGTAATAGTAGGCCCCACTTTTTAAAGTGGGTAATTCATTTCTAAACGCATTTATTGCAGCGGAAGCCAGAAAATGAGCCAAACAGTAGCATCACAAACTGAGTATAACTATAAAGTTGTACGCCAATTCGCTATTATGACAGTGATTTGGGGCATCGTTGGCATGAGTGTTGGGGTTCTGATTGCTGCCCAATTAGCTTGGCCAGCACTTAACTTCGATACACCATGGTTAACATACTCTCGACTACGTCCGTTACACACGAACGCAGTAATTTTCGCATTTGGTACAAGCGCACTTTTTGCGACATCATATTATGTCGTACAACGTACTTGTCAAACGCGCCTTTTCTCAGATAAATTAGCCGCCTTTTCATTTTGGGGTTGGCAGTTAATTATCGTGCTTGCGGTCATCACATTACCACTAGGTATTACAAGTTCTAAAGAGTATGCGGAACTAGAATGGCCGATTGATATTTTAATCACCGTTGTTTGGATTGTTTACGCCATCGTGTTTTTTGGCACGTTAATTAAGCGTAAAGTATCGCACATCTACGTTGCTAACTGGTTTTATGCTGGTTTTATAATCACTGTTGCTGTATTACATATTGTAAATAGTATGGCTGTTCCAGTGTCATTAACTAAATCATATTCCATCTATGCAGGCGCCGTAGATGCAATGGTTCAGTGGTGGTATGGTCACAATGCTGTTGGCTTCCTTCTAACTGCTGGTTTCTTAGGTATGATGTACTACTTTGTACCAAAACAAGCTGGTCGTCCGGTGTACTCTTATCGCTTATCAGTTGTTCACTTTTGGGCTCTAATTTCTTTATACATCTGGGCTGGTCCTCACCACTTACACTACACCGCGCTGCCAGATTGGACGCAAAGTTTAGGCATGGTTATGTCCATTATCTTATTTGTTCCTTCATGGGGCGGTATGATAAATGGCATAATGACTCTATCAGGTGCATGGCATAAATTACGTACTGACCCAGTACTTCGTTTCTTAGTTGTTTCATTGTCTTTCTATGGTATGTCTACCTTTGAAGGCCCAATGATGGCGATTAAATCTGTAAATGCTCTGTCTCATTACACTGACTGGACCGTAGGTCACGTACACTCTGGTGCGTTAGGTTGGGTTGCAATGATATCTATTGGTGCTATTTATCACCTTATCCCTGCTCTATTCTCGCAAGGACGTATGTATAGCGTGAAACTAGTTAATACCCATTTCTGGTTACATACTGTCGGTGTTGTTTTATACATCGTTGCAATGTGGATTTCAGGTGTAATGCAAGGTCTAATGTGGCGTGCAGTAAATTCTGACGGTACATTAATGTATAGCTTTGTCCAATCGCTACAAGCGTCACACCCTTTCTATGTTATGCGCTTTGTAGGCGGTGTATTCATCGTAGCGGGCATGCTAGTTATGGCTTATAACGTTTACCGTACAATTGCAGCGAAGAATGATTCGTTGAAATTAGACGCGCAAGCACAATTAGCATAACGGAGTGAGATGATGAGCAATAAAAAATCACAAAATAAGCATGAAATAGTTGAAAAGAACGTTGGCCTGATGGCTATCTTAACTGTGTTTGCAATCAGCTTTGGTGCATTAGTAGAGATTACTCCACTGATGTTCCAGGACGACACAACTAAGCCTGTTGATGGACTTCGTCCATTAAACGCGCTTGAGATGGAAGGTCGCGATATCTATGTACGTGAAGGTTGTTATAACTGTCACTCACAGATGATTCGCCCTTTTCGTGATGAAGTTGAGCGTTATGGTCATTACTCTGTAGCTGGTGAGTCAGTATGGGATCACCCATTTCAGTGGGGTTCAAAGCGAACTGGTCCTGATCTTGCCCGTGTAGGTAAACGTTACTCAGACGATTGGCATTATGCTCACTTAATGGACCCACGTGCTGTGGTACCTGAATCGAACATGCCAGGATACCCTTGGTTAGATGAGAATCGCGTTGATACTAGCTTGACTCTTAAAAAACTTAAAATTTTCCGTGACACATTTGCTATTAACCCAGAAAACCCGGCACACCCAGGTTTAGGGTACGGTAGTGATGAGGAACTAATAGCAGACGTTGCCAAAGTTGATGCAATGAATAACAACAAGGGTGCGACAGAAATGCAAGCCCTTATTGCTTATTTGCAACAGCTTGGCACGCACTTGAAGTAATTAATTATGGATTACGGAACATACAGAGGCGTTTTAACTCTGATAATTTTAGTATTATTTATTGTTATTGTTGTGTGGGCATTCAGCAAGCGTAGCAAAACACGCTTTGACAGTGCTGCTAATGCCATTTTCGAAGATGAAAAAGAGCATAACAAAACAATCTCTAACGAGGAAAAGGGGTCTGAGAAATGACTAGCTTTTGGAGTATATGGGTTATTGTATTAACCCTTGCGTGCCTATTTATTATTTTTGGCCTACTAGTGTGGAACTTAAAGAACTACGCTGGGGTTGAAGAGGGTGAAAGCTGTGGGCATGAGTTTGATGGGATTGAAGAACTAAACAACCCACTGCCTAAGTGGTGGACTTACATGTTCTTTGCAACATTTGCATGGTCAGTATACTACCTTGCCGCTTACCCAGGTTTAGGTAATTGGGAAGGCGTATTTAAATGGACTAGTTCTAACCAAGGTATTACTTCTTTAGAAGAGTCTAAAAAGGCAACTGAAGATGCACTAGCAAACGGTCAGCGAGTTCAATTAGATCAAGAATTTGTTGATGCAGATAAACGTTTTGGCCCTATATTTGAAGGCTATGCTAGCCAAGATATCGAAATGCTTGTTAAAGACGACAAAGCACTTGAAATTGGTCAACGCTTATACGCTCAGAACTGTTCGCAGTGTCACGGTTCAGATGCTCGTGGTGGTCACGGCTTCCCTGACCTAACGGATAAAGATTGGTTATACGGTGGCACGCCTGATAAAATTAAAGAAACACTACTTTATGGTCGTGTTGCTGCAATGCCACCATGGGGTGCTGCTTTAGGCGAACAAGGCGTTAAAGAAATGACCGCGCATGTTTTAAGCTTATCAGGTCGTACTGTTAACCAAAAAGATGCGAAAGCAGGTGAAGCTAAGTTTGCCATGTGTGCTGCATGTCATGGTGTTGATGGTAAAGGTTCTGTTGCCCATAACTTACCATTTGGTGCACCTAACTTAACAGATAACATCTGGTTATATGGTGGTTCTCAACGTGCTGTTGAAGAAACATTAAATAACGGTCGTGCTGGTGTAATGCCTGCGTGGAAAGACATTTTAGGTGAAGACAAAGTTCATCTATTAACGGCTTATGTTTACAGTTTATCGCAAGATAAATAAGCAAAACGTTAATTAAATGTTTAAATATTAATCTTTTAATTCAATAGATTAATTAAGATCAAAAAAGCCTCCATCTGGAGGCTTTTTTTTAGTCTTTTTAATTCAAATCCTATAAAATACCTACACCGTAAACAAATTAAGCTTACTTATGAACCCTACTCCTTGGTATAAAAATTTCTGGCCTTGGTTCTTAATCTTTTTCCCAGCAATTACTATCATTGGCTGCATATCATTATTTATTACGGCAATTGGGAATGGCCCCGATATGGTCGTCGATGATTATTATAAAAAAGGTAAAGCGATTAATTTAGAACTGAGTAAATTTGATAAAGCAAAGGCTTTATACTTGCATGGTGACCTTGGTGTTGAAGCAGATAAAGTAAGTTTTAAATTTACCAAGGGTGACACAAGCAATATTCACTCTTTAAAGTTATCATTTTATCATAGAACAATCCAAGCTCATGATTTTGATATACACCTGACGCCCAACGCAAAAAGTGAATTCACAGCCATTATTCCTAGTTTTGTAAATGGAACATACACTGTATTTATCGAGCCCGTTGATGGTAGCTGGAAACTAAAAGAAAACATTACTTTGCCAAGTGAACAAAGTATTTCTATAAGCCCTGAATATAAGTAGTCCAAGTATTATGTCTAATAATTGCTTTCATTGCCTTGAAAGTGTGCCTTCAGGCTTTAGCGCTACCGTTAATATTGACGGTAGCGAACAACCAATGTGCTGCATTGGCTGCCAAACAGTAGCCGAGACAATAGTCAGTCAAGGTATGACTGACTATTATAAATTTAGGACTGTTCGAGCAGGTAAAGTTCAGCAGCTCGTTCCAGAGCAATTGGCCTTCATCACCAGTTATGATAACCCCGATATTCAAGACGAATTTATATCTCAGACTAATGATATTAGTGAGGTATTACTAACTGTTGAAGGGATTACGTGCGCAGCTTGTGCGTGGCTAATTGAAAAACAATTATTAAATATACCGGCGATTAAACGAGTCGATGTAAATACATCAACTAATCGCGCTATGATCCAATGGGACAAAGAACGTACTCCACTAAGTGAATTAATCAAATCATTAATGGAAATTGGCTATAAAGCCTACCCTTTTCAAGCTGATATAGAAGCAAATCAAAAACAGTTAGTTGCTAAAGCCTATATACGCCGATTAGGTGTCGCTGGTTTGATGACAATGCAAGTGATGATGTTTGCATTTGCAATGTACTTCGGTATGTTTTCAGGCATGGAAGAAAATTTTGAGCAATATTTCCGCTGGATCAGCCTAATCCTTGCCTCCCCTGTTATTTTATATAGTGCGTTACCCTTTTTAACTAATGCGATTAATGGCCTTAAAGCAAAACAATTGAATATGGATTTGCCCGTATCATTAGCAATATTTGGTGCTTATATTGCCAGTAGTTACGCCACAGTTATGCAAGTCGGTGAAGTATACTTTGAATCTATTTGCATGTTTACCTTCTTACTTTTACTCGGTAAATATCTAGAGTTTCGCGCTCGTCTCAAAGCAAGTGAATTTACTGCGAACTTACAAAAACTATTACCTTTAACCGCTCGCACGTTAGATAAAGACGACCAAGAACATATAATTGCGGCTAAAAAATTAAAGCTAAATGATCGCGTGTTAATAAAGCCTGGTGAAACCATTCCAGCCGATGGCGTTATCTGCTCGGGCACCACAACGGTTGACGAATCCATGATGACGGGAGAGCATTTACCTGTTAAGAAATACATTGACCATCAAGTATTTGCTGGCACTGTAAATCATGATGGTGTGATCACTATTGAAATAAACAAGATAGGCCAAAATACCTTACTTAACCAAATCATTAAACTACAACACAGCGCACTCGCCACACGCCCTAAGTTAGTTGAAATAACAGATAAAGTTGCGCAGTGGTTTGTCGCTTGTTTATTAGTTTTTGCTTCATTAACAGCCATTGGTTGGTATCAAGTTGACCCCGCACATGCGTTTTGGATCACTATTGCTGTGCTTGTCGCAACATGTCCTTGTGCGTTGAGTTTAGCTATTCCAACCGCATTGACCTGTGCAGTCGCAACGTTAACTCGCAAAGGGATACTGATAAAACAAGCTCATGTACTTGAAACATTACCACAATTAACACGTGTTGCATTTGATAAAACAGGCACATTAACTCAAGGGCGTTTCAGTATAGACTCTGTTGATTTATTGGTTGATAGTATCTCTAAACAACAAGTATTGGCTCTTGCTGCTCAACTTGAAAGCTATTCAGAGCACCCTATCGCGACAGCATTTAATAAGTACACACCTGAGCAGCGCCATTTATATGATATTAACGTGCACCCAGGGCTTGGTATTTCTGGTCACGATGATAATCATCATTACGCTATCGGTAAGAGTGGCTGGTTCGATAACAGTAAATGTAATGCACAAGCAACTTTTTATGTTGATAAACAGCCTGTCGCAAATTTTTACTTTATTGATGAAGTAAAAGACAATGCAGCACCCTTAATCGCCTCTTTGCAAGCTCAAGGCTTAACATGCCATATGTTAACAGGAGATGCGTCGAGTGCGGGGCAACAGATTGCTCAAAGGTTAAAGTTGGATAGTTTCAAAGTAGGTTGTCTGCCTCAAGATAAACAAAGTGAAGTTGAACTTTGGTCAAAGCAAAATGAAATTGTTGCTATGGTCGGCGACGGCGTAAACGACAGTCCTGTCTTTAACAGCGCCCACTTGTCAATTGCAATGGATACAGGTGCTGATATTTCAAAAAATACAGCTGACGTAGTTTTACTTAACAGTGACTTAGCCGCAATTGAACATTTGCTTATCGTATCTAAAAAAACACGGCGGATAATTAAACAAAACTTAGCACTGTCGTTGCTTTATAATGGCTCTATCCTGCCACTTGCAGCATTGGGCTTAGTAGCGCCTTGGATGGCAGTGATTGGTATGTCCACAAGTTCCATTATTGTGATCTGTAACTCCCTGAGGTTATTAAAGTTATGAGTATAATTTATATCCTAATTCCAATTGCTATATTATTCGTTATGATCGCAATTGGTGTTTTTTTCTGGGCTGTCCGTGGCGAACAGTTTTCTGATTTAAATAAACAAGGCCATAGTATCTTGTTTGAAGATGATAAAGAACAACATAACAAAAGTAATGATTGACCCTCTATTTATTAGTGCATTTGTGATGGGTCTCATTGGTAGTGGCCACTGCATAGCTATGTGCGGTGGTATTGCCAGCTCTTTACAGCTTGCAACTGATAAAACAAAACCAGTCTACTTTTCAATCGCCTACAACCTTGGTCGAGCTGCCAGTTACATGGCCGCAGGTGCACTTGTAGCGGGTTTAAGCAGCCATTTCGCTAATCAAAGCCATTGGCTTTCTCTTGCATTGGCATTTTTAAGTGGACTTTTTATGATTTTAGTTGGCCTTTACGTAATGCGTTTAGGTGCAAGTTTGAAATGGCTAGAATCGCTCGGAAAAGTAATGGTATGGCAGCATATTGTTAAACTAAATAAATTTTTAATGCCTATTAACTCACTTCCTAAAGCCCTAGGTTACGGCGCATTATGGGGATGGTTACCGTGTGGCTTAGTGTATTCTGCATTAACTTGGGCGATGACCGGCAATAGCGCATTTGAAGGCGCGCTGGTTATGCTATTTTTTGCTCTAGGCACCTTCCCTGCGATGCTCAGTATAGGTATGGGCGCACAAGCATTGCATAAGCTACTTAATCACCCTTGGGCGCGGATAACGATGGGCAGCCTGCTGATTTGGTATGGCGTTTATCTACTTATTATTGCAACTGACAAGCTAGTGCATTAATCTAAAGGGACTAGTGCGCCGACATTTTATGGATATAACAGATGAATTTATCACACAATAAAGCAAAGACTAACTGCACGATTAGCTGTAACAATTGCAGTATCAGTCAATTATGCTTACCTTTTACACTCAATGGTCAAGAAATGGATAAACTTGATGAAATCATCGAACGTAAAAAACCGCTGCACAAAGGCGACTTTTTATTTGAATCAGGTGCGCGTTTAAATGCCATTTTTGCTGTTCGTTCAGGTTCATTTAAGTCATATACTTTATCTGAGCAAGGCGATGAACAAATAACAGGATTTCACTTAGCCGGTGATTTAGTTGGTTTTGATGCTATCAATAAAATGGCCCACCAAAGCTTTTCGCAAGCACTAGAAACTTCAATGGTATGCGAAATTCCATTTGATACATTAGATGAACTGTCAGGTAAATTGCCTAAACTACGTCAACAAATTATGCGTTTAATGAGCAATGAAATTAACTATGATCAAGAAATGTTGTTGCTACTAAATAAAAAGTCTGCTGAAGAACGTTTAGCTAGTTTTATTTATAATTTATCAAATCGTTTTGGTGAGCGTGGCTTTTCGCGTAAAGAGTTTCGCTTTACGATGACAAGAGGTGAAATTGGTAATTATCTAGGTCTTACTGTCGAAACAATTAGCCGACTGTTAAGCCGCTTTCAAAAAGCAGACCTAATAAAAGTTGAGGGTAAGTTCATTACAATCCTCGATAGTGATGGATTACGTGATGCCGCAGCTATCCACCCGAAATAAACCTTGATCTAGCACAACATAAAGTATGCTGTTACTTTAACTACTCGCTATTTACGTTACACTCTAATGAGTCTGAAATGTAAATTATATCCTTCGATAGGTATACAGTAGTTAAGGAACAGCTCATGAACACCCTCAAACGCATACTTGCCGTTATTGACCCAACCGTTGATTCTCAGCATGGTTTATCTCGCTCTATTGATTTAGCCAAAAAGTCTGGTGCCGTTATCACTGCTTTTATGAGCATTTACGACTTTTCATATGAAATGACAACTATGCTCTCTGGCGATGAGCGCGAAGCAATGCGTAATGCCGTGGTTAAAGATCGCCAAGCATGGCTTGATGAAATTTTAGCCCAATATCCTGACATTAAAATACAAAATAAAGTTGTTTGGCATAATCGCTCTTATGAAGCCATTATAGATACAGTGATCAGCGAGCAATTTGATATCGTCATTAAAGGCACGCATAAACATGACACCCTTAAATCTGTTATTTTTACCCCAACCGACTGGCACTTGATCCGAAAATGCCCAGCACCTGTGTTACTCGTAAAAGAACATGCGTGGCCAGAGAACGGGAATATTCTTGCAGCCGTAAACGCAATTAGTGAGAATGAACAGCATCTTGCACTTAACAACCGAATTATTAAAGATGCCCAATTTTTATGTGAACTTGCTAACGCAAAATTAAGCCTTGTGAATGCTTATCCAGCAACGCCTGTAAACATTGCGATCGAAATACCTGAGTTCAACCCAAGCGTATATAACGAATCAGTCAAAAAACATCATATAGAATCCACACATGCGCTGGCTAGCAAACATAATATTTCACACCAAGCGTGTGCCATTGAAGAAGGCTTACCCGAAGATGTTATTCCTGATGTTGCTGCGCGTTTAAATAGCGAATTAGTGGTTATTGGTACTGTAGGGCGCACAGGGTTAAGCGCTGCATTAGTGGGAAATACAGCCGAGCATGTAATCGATAGCCTCGATTGCGATGTATTAGCGCTTAAACCCGATGGCTACGTCAGCCCATTAACAAAAAATTAAGCTATAAATATGTTTTGAGCATTGCTGCTTTCGGCGTATAATGCGCCCCTTATTTTTACGCATAGTTCACAAGGGGGCGTAATGTCGCATTCTGTTCAAGCCAAAGCTCAACACAGCTTATCTAAGTTACAAAAACGCTTACGTCGTCAAACCGGTCAAGCGGTTATGGACTTCAATATGATTGAAGAAGGCGACCGTATCATGGTCTGCCTATCTGGTGGCAAAGATAGTTACACCCTACTTGATATGCTTAAACATCTCCAACGTGTTGCACCAATCAAGTTCGAGCTGTTTGTTATTAACCTTGATCAAAAGCAACCAGGGTTTCCTGAACATGTGTTACCTGAGTACTTAGATACTCAAGATATAGAATATAAGATTGTTGAAGAAGATACCTACAGCATCGTCACTGATATTATTCCTGAAGGCAAAACCACCTGCTCTTTATGTTCGCGTTTACGCCGTGGTATTTTATACCGCACTGCAAACGAAATGGGCGCTACCAAAATAGCGTTAGGCCATCACCGTGACGACATGATTGAAACACTGTTCTTAAACATGTTCTACGGCGGAAAACTTAAAAGTATGCCAGCTAAATTAATGAGCGATAACGGCGAGCACATGGTTATTCGTCCGCTAGCTTATTGTAAAGAAGCTGATATAGAACAATACGCCATCAGTCAAGCATACCCTATCATTCCATGTAATTTGTGTGGTTCGCAAGAAAACTTACAACGTAAACATACCAAAGCAATGCTAGCTCAGTGGGATATAGAGCACCCAGGGCGTGTTGAAAGTATTTTTACTGCGATGCAAAATGTCACCCCATCGCACTTAGCGGATAATAAATTATTTGATTTTAAGAATTTAAAAACGGGTGAAGTGATTGACGGTGGGGATATCGCATTAGATAAACCTGAGATCCCAAAACAGCCTTCACAAGACTCGCAGCAAGATACTGCCGAAGTCGTTACTATTAACCTTAGTTAATAGTCATAATACTAAAAACCGCAGCTTATTCGCTGCGGTTTTTATTTACTTTAAGGCATATCTAGCAAAGTTTGGCTTTTTTCATCCAATTTAGTTTGATAATCCTCATGTGTTAAACCTAGTAATTGCGGCAATGTCACCGCAATACAAATAGAGGATAACGTCCCTACTAATATCCCTGTAAATAGTGCAATTGCAAAACCTTCTAATGGCGCTCCCGCTAATAGCCATACGCTTGCAACTGTCGCCAGTGTCGTTCCTGAGGTGATCAAAGTACGCGTTAAGGTGCTTTTAATTGACTCGTTAATAACAGTATTAACACTGGTTTTTTGCATTTTTGTATCTAAGCGTAACAATTCACGCACCCTATCAGCCACAATAATTGAATCATTTAATGAATAACCAATAATGGCTAACAAGCTTGCTAATACCGTTAAATTAAAATCAAGTTGCAGCCATGCAAAAATACCCACTACGACAATTACATCATGCATTAAGGCAACCACCGCGCCCAATGCTAAACGCCACTCAAACCGCAGTGCCAAATAAATCATGACCGCAACCATTGCACAGAACAACGCGAAAAGACCTTCATCAAATAACTCGTCACCAACTTGCGAGCCTAAATAAGACGATGACACAACCTGAACACCTAACGTATCGTCTTGCGTTAATGATTGTAGCCATGGCGTATTGCTTGCCTGCGCTGATTCTCTTAATTGAAAATGTTGGTTAGATTGCGCACTTAAAGTAAACTCATCGGGGTGGTAATGGCTTAGCTTCTGCGCCATTTGAGCTTCACTCATCGCTATTGATGTCGTAAATTCAGTTAAATAACCACCTGTAAAATCAAGACCAAAATTGAGCCCTTTTGTCGCAATACCCGTCACTGAAAAAATAATAAGTAAAATGCTAAATACTAAACCCGATAAGCGTAAGGTGGTGCCCGTTTTTATTTTAGAGTAAGTTTTTTTCATGCCTGTGCTCCTGTTTTGCTCGTTAATTTAAGATACACAGCTTGGCTTAACGCCTTTGAAACATAAACACCTGTAAATACACTCGTAATCAGACCAAGCGCAAGCGTGATCGCAAAGCCTTTAATCGGCCCGTAACCAATGCTAAATAAAATAATTGCAGTGATCATGGTCGTAATATTGGCATCAAAAATAGTTGTAAATGCTTGCTGATAACCCTGCTCTATCGCTTGATATGGTGCACGCCCTTTACGACGCTCTTCTTTAATACGTTCAAAAATAATCACATTCGTATCTACAGCCATACCAATGGTCAGTACTAAACCCGCGATCCCAGGCAAGGTCAACACAACCCCTGGTAACAGTGACATTAAGCCAACCAAAGCTGTTAAATTAAGCACCAGTGCGACATTAGCCACCAGCCCTAAGCCACGATACCAAATAGCCATAAAAGCAAGTGTGATCCCCATTCCCAGCATCAGCGCAGCTAAACCATTCGTGATGTTTTCAGCGCCAAGACTTGGCCCAATCGTTTGTTCTTGCACAATTGTGACAGGCGCAGTTAATGAACCTGCACGTAGTAACAATGCTAAGTCTTGCGCTGCTTGTGGGCTTTGCATATTAGTAATACTGAATTGACGACTTAAATGCTGAGCAATATTTGCCACATTTATCACTTCGCTTTTTTTGACCACCTCACCCTGCGCATTTTTATAATATTCAGAATACACAGTGGCCATTGGCTTACCGATATTGCGTTTTGAAAACGCTGACATCGCCTCCCCACCTTGGTTATCTAAGCTCAATTGCACCAAAGGTTTCCCCCATTCATCTCGCCCAGAGTGAGCATTATTAATATGCTGGCCTGAAAAAATAACAATGGGATCTAAATTAATCGTCCCGCCATTTTGTAGGTTAAAGGTTTTACCGCCGATCTCTTTTAGCTGATAAAAATCAAGAGATGCCGTAGCGCCAATAATTCGCTTAGCTTCTGCAGGATCTTGCACACCAGGTAATTCAATCCTAATGCGCTGCTTGCCTTGGCGTTGTGTGAGTGCTTCGGTGATACCAAGCTCCTCAATGCGCCCTCTAAGCGTTGTTAATGTTTGACTCATAACCTCTTTATTAAAAGTGCTACTTCCTTGTTCACTAAAACTAAACGCCACTGTGGTCATACTTCCTTGTGTTTGCTTAGTTGCAACTAAGCGCTGAAAACGTTTTAGTACTTGCGCTTGTACGCCAATCAAGCTCTCTTTTGCACTGCGTAAAGCATGTAGCTCAAAACCTTGTTCGTTTTTTTGCACTCGAACACCCCGTGCTTTTTCATCACGAATAATGCTTTTTGTTTGCTCGTAAGCGCTATCTAGCTGCTCTTGTTGCGCTTTTACTAAATCCACATCCAAAACAAACAATACACCTCCGTTTAAATCTAGGCCTAACTTTATCGGTTCTAAACCAAGCTGTTGTAACCAAGCAGGGCTTGTTTGATGAGTTACTATTTTTACATCAAAATAAGGATATTCACTTTTCAATGCCCGCTGCGCTGCCGCACTTTTGGTAGGCACTTGCAGCAACACATTAATAGAGGATGAATCCGATTTTGACCCCAAGGTGGATTGATCAACCATAAAGTTATGCTGATTTAAAAAGTCGATGACTGATTTTTGTGAAGGTATATTCTTAATTAACTGCGACTGACTCTCAATAGAGATATTAAGCCATGACTTAGAGGGGTATAAATTTGGTAACGCACTAACAGCTAATAATAGTAGTGCAATGAACATTGCTACATAGCTAGTTTTAAAACGCTGTAATAGCGGTTTCTTTAATGATTTTTTTAACATAATTCGTCCTTTAAACCGGCGCGCGCACCGATTTCACGCCATGCAGGCGCATTAATTTATTTGTTGTTCAAACTGAAAAATTATAAAGAAGAATTAAATATGGTAGGTACGCGTTGCACTATATTGTAAATTTGCGTCTTTCCAGCCGCTTATACGTGACTTTTTGCCTTCATAAACAATAAACCAAGGAGATATAATGGGTGGCTCAAGGGGGCGTAAATAAAGCTCACGCGCAAGACTAGGGGCAAAAAATTCAAATATAGTTTCATAGTTTGGTTCAACTTGACGTTGATATAAAAACAAAGATGAGTTATTTGCTGTTAAACGAGGCTGTAAAGCTTTAAAACCTAAATCTTCAGGCTGTTTTTTAACGCTATTTTTTACAAATGCAGATTTTGAAACAGATAGGTAGGAGTTTATAATACTATCTGGTGTATTATCTAACACAGACAGCACGTTAACATTATTCTTTTGCACAACATCGTTATTACCGTCAACAGCATTTGCCTGCACACTAAATAGCGCAGCAAATAAAATTAAAGCAGTGATAAATAAGCGAAGTTGAGTCATTTTTTAATCTAAAGTAAGTTACCCCACTATTATTGGGTGTCTATTAGTAAAATTCAATAGCTCTATTTAACTTTCAAGGGAAAATCATGCGCGGTATGGGCAAACGTACGCAAACGAGTAAACATCCAGATGCAATGAACCTAAAACAAAGCATTCTTACATTGTGGCCATACCTTGTGGTATTTAAAGGCCGTGTAACACTTGCTGCATTAGCTTTGATTGCCGCAAAAGGTGCAACTTTACTTATGCCATGGGCGCTGAAAGAAATAATCGACAGCGTAGATGCTAACCTACAAGACATTATGCTAGTGCCAGTCGCATTACTATTACTGTACGGTGGGCTGCGCTTTGCAAGCGTATTTTTTGGTGAAGTACGCGATGCCTTGTTTGGCCGCGTCACTGAGCATGCCATGCGTCATATTGGTTTAAAAGTATTTAAGCACCTGCACTCATTAGAGCTGGCATTTCATCTTGATAGACAAACTGGCGGTATAAGCCGTGACATTGAACGCGGTACCAGCGGGTTGAGTTTCTTAATGCGATTTTTAATGTTTAATATTATACCTACGCTATTTGAAATTCTGATAGTCGCTGTTATTTTTGCTACTTTATTTTCGCCTTGGTTTGCGTTAGTCACCTTACTCGCAGTTGCACTTTACATCACTTTTACAGTGGTCGTTACACAATGGCGAAACCGCTTTATTCGTGAAGCTAATCAAGCAGATAACAACAGCAATACCCGTGCGATAGACAGCTTACTAAATTACGAAACGGTAAAATATTTTAATAACGAAGAATATGAAGCCTCAACATACGACACTTTTTTAGCACGTTGGGAACAAGCACGATTAAAAAATCGCTTATCGTTACTTGCGCTTAATTCTGGCCAAGCCTTGATCATCGCCGCAGCTATCACGGTACTCATGTGGCTAGGCGCGTTAGAGGTCGTCACTGGCACACTAACAATTGGTGAATTAGTGATGATCAACGCCTACATGATCCAACTATTTTTACCTCTGAACTTTTTAGGGTTTGTGTACAGAGAAATACGCCGCGCCCTCACTGATCTTGAAAACATGCTAGGGCTATTAACACGTAAACCAAGCATTAATGATGGTCCTGGAGCAGAACCTTTAACATTAACACAAGGCGCTATTCGCTTTGAAAATGTTAAGTTTCATTATGACAGCGATCGGCCAATTTTGAATGAGTTGAGTTTTAACGTGCCAGCAGGAAGTAAAGTCGCCGTTGTCGGTGCCAGTGGCGCAGGTAAAAGTACCCTTGCTCGCCTGCTCTATCGTTTTTATGAACTCAACAGCGGCGCAATCTATATTGATGAACAGCCCATCCATAAGGTAACACTGGCAAGCCTAAGACAAGCCATTGCTATTGTGCCCCAAGATACCGTGTTATTTAACACCACTATTGTAGAAAACATTGCATACGGTCGCCCAGATGCCAGCGCAGATGAAATAAACAAAGCAATTGATATGGCCCATTTAAGGGCGTTTATTAACAGCCTAGATAAAGGTGACCAAACGCTTGTAGGTGAACGTGGATTAAAGGTATCAGGCGGTGAAAAGCAGCGTATCGCAATCGCACGGGCTATTTTAAAAAAATCCCCTATTTTAATTTTTGACGAGGCAACATCTGCTTTAGATTCACACTCAGAGCAAGCCATACTCAGTGCAATGCGTGAAGTAGCCAGTGAACATACAAGTATTGTCATTGCTCATAGACTATCCACTATCACGGATGCTGACACCATAATCGTGCTCAAAGCAGGCCAAGTCATCGAGCAAGGCAAGCATGATGACTTACTCGCCCTGCAAGGTGAATATGCCCGCATGTGGGAATTACAGCAAAAACAATCAGACAATGCATAAAAGGCTGGTTATTTTATCGTGCGCAGAGGTGATTCGCCTCAAAAAAATTGTCTGGTTGTTAGTATTCCTTAACAATCAAAATAGACACAAATTTACGTATTAATAAAGTTAACGTTCAGGGGAACAACACAATGAAGAAGAACCTAATAGCAGCGGCATTAGCTGCCACCTTTATTACAGGCTGCTCAACGCCTGAGACAACAAAACAAGAGCAACAAATAGTTGCTGCTACAACAAAAGCAGAGCTAGGTAGCTTTGGTGTTGATTTATCAGCACGTAATGAAGCAGTTAAACCTGGTGATGATTTTTTTATGTACGCCAGCGGTACATGGTACGACAACTACAGCATGCCTGCTGATAAAACTCGTTATGGTGCATTCTCTGCACTTGCTGATCGCAGTGAAGAACGCGTTAAAACAATCATCGAAGAAATCGCAGCACGCAAAGATTTAAATGCTGAAGAGAAATTAGTTGCTGATTTCTACAATGCATATATGGATACAGACACTCTGAACAAACTCGGCGTAACACCGATAAAACCACTATTAACAGAGATCAACGCTGTATCATCAACGAATGACCTGACTGAGCTATTTGGTAAATCGTGGCTTACTGGCGTAAAAGCTCCGTTAGGTGGCGGTATGTGGTTTAACCGTTTAGATCCTAACAAATATGAAATGTCTTTAGGTGCTGGCGGTTTAGGCCTACCGGATCGTTCGTTCTACCTTGAAGATTCAGAGCGCTTTGTTAAAACGCGCGCAGCGTATGTCGCGCACATTGCTGACATGTTGAAATTTGCTGACGTAGACAACACAACCTCTCGTGCTCAAGCAATTCTTGCGCTTGAAACTAAAATTGCACAAGGTCACTGGCCTCGCGAGAAACGCCGTAACCGCGATATTACATTGAACCAAATCGACCGCGCAGAACTTACTAAAGCGTACCCTGGTTTTAACTGGGATTTATATTTTGCACAAACTGGGTATAAAGTACCGCAGTTAAATGTATCTCAACCAGAGCCAATTAAAGCCATGATTGACTTGATCAATCAAGAAGACCTAGCAGTATGGAAAGATTATTTAACGTATCATGCCCTAAGCGGTAATGCTGATTTACTCTCTGAAGATATTTTTAATACTAATTTTGCATTTTACGGTAAAGAACTAAGCGGACAACAAGAGCCTCGCCCACGTTGGAAGCGTGCTATCAGCCAAATGTCGAGCACTAACTCGCTTGGATTTGCTATTGGTAAAGTCTATGTAGCACGTTATTTCCCTGAATCTTCAAAGCAACAAATGTCAGAGCTTGTTGAAAATTTACGCACGGCATTGGGTGAGCGCATTGATAACCTAGACTGGATGGGTGCACAAACCAAAGTTAATGCACGTGCAAAATTAGCCGCCTTCGTACCAAAAATTGGTTACCCTGACGTATGGCAATCGTTTGACGGCTTAAGCATTAGCGATAACGATTTGATTGGCAACATTAAAAACATGCGTGAGTTTTTTCAAGCCGAAAGTGTTGCAAAAGAACTTAAGAAAACAGACCGCAACCGTTGGGGCATGACACCACAACGTGTTAATGCTTATTACAACAGTTCATTTAATGAAATTGTATTCCCAGCAGCCATTTTACAACCACCATTTTTCGATCCAAATGCAGACGCCGCGGTAAACTACGGCGGTATTGGTGCCGTTATCGGCCATGAAATGGGCCATGGCTTTGATGACCAAGGTTCAAAATCTGATGAAAATGGTGTGCAACGTAACTGGTGGACAGACGCTGATCGCGCCGCTTTTGACGCTAAAGCAGACCAACTTGCCGCACAATACAGTCAATACGAACCTATTCCTGGAAACTTTGTAAACGGGCGAAATAGCTTAGGTGAAAACATTGGTGATGTGGGCGGTTTAGCCATGGCATATCACGCCTACAAACTTAGCCTAAACGGCAAAGATGCGCCTATTATTGATGGTCTAACAGGTGATCAACGCTTCTTCCTTGCATGGGCACAAGTATGGAAAGAAAAACGCACCGAACAAAGTATGTTAAACCAACTACGTGGTGGCACACATGCACCAGGTCGCTTTAGAGCCCAAGTACCGCGTAACCACGACGCATGGTACAAAGCATTTAATGTACAACCAGGTGACGCTTTGTATTTACCTGAAGACCAACGTGTCCGCATTTGGTAATTAAAAGATCTTTATAATATAACCCGCAAGCGCGGGTTATATTTTTTTAGTCCCTTAATCAAACAACTTCCCCACCTCAAGCTATTTTAATTGCCACTGATTTCTGTATTTCCAAGCGACTAGGGTATAGAATACCGCACAACAAAATTTATACTTTCAAAAACATATTTAAGGCGAAACGCAGATGGGAAGAGCTTACCAAAACAAAAAAGATTCAATGGCTAAAACTGCGGGTGCTAAAACTAAAGTTTACTCAAAGTACGGTAAAGAAATTTATATTTGTGCTAAAAATGGCGGTACTGATCCTGATGGCAACTTATCACTACGTCGTTTAATTGAACGCGCTAAAAAAGATCAAGTACCTGCGCACGTTATTGACCGCGCAATCGATAAAGCCAAAGGCGGCGGCGGTGAAGATTACTCAGCAACACGTTACGAAGGCTATGGCCCGGGTAACTGTATGATTATTGTTGATTGCTTAACCGATAACAACAAACGTACTTTTGCTGACGTACGTGTATGCTTTACTAAAGCCAATGCTAAAATTGGCGCACAAAACTCGGTTTCTCATTTATTTGATCACCTTGCAATTTTTGTATTTGACGGTGATGACGACGAAGCCGTGCTTGAAGCGTTAATGATGGCAGACGTTGATGTTACTGACGTAGAAGTTGAAGCAGGTAAAGTGACTGTTTTTGCACCGCACACAGAATACAATAATACCCGCACTGCCCTAGAAGAAATGGGTATTACTGAGTTTGACGAAGATTTAATCTCTTTTGTTCCACAAATTGAAGCGCCGATTGAAGGTGAAGATGTTGAAGTAATGGAGCGCTTTTTAGCTATGCTAGAAGATTGTGACGACGTACAAAACGTATATCACAACGCACAGTTTTAATTTTATTGAATAAAATGATTACTAAGGCCAACTAAATTGGCCTTTTTATTTTTTAATTACAAATGGATGTGCATTTTGAATACCCTAGAAGATCTTCGCGCTGGTAAATTAGCTGGTGCAACACGTCTACAACTAGTTGAAGAGTTAACCACATTTCCAGACGAAATTTTCACCCTTGCCGATACCCTCGAAGTACTCGATTTATCAAACAATAACTTAGCTGATCTACCTGATGAATTTGCTAGCCTCGTAAAACTAAAACGCGTGTTTTTATCATTTAATCAGTTTAAACATATTCCGTCAGTATTAGCTAAATGCCCTTCGCTTATTATGATTGCGTTTAAAGGCAATCAAATAACTGAATTTGCAGAGCATAGTTTGCCAACCTCAACCCAGTGGTTAATATTAACTGACAACCATATTGAACAGTTACCTGAGTCTTTTGGCGAACTTACGCAGCTTCGTAAACTGGCTCTGGCAGGTAATCGACTAACAACCTTGCCATGCAGTATGCAACATTGCAAAAGCCTTGAGCTGGTGCGCTTATCAGCCAATAACTTAACCCATATTGATGACTGGTTATTTGAATTACCAAAACTCACATGGCTTGCATTTGCAGGTAACGACTTTAATAAAGCCCAAAGTTTACAGCAAGTATCACTCACTGAAGCTCAGCTTGACGCGTTTTCTTTAGTTGAACAAATTGGTGAAGGCGCATCAGGCATCATTCATTTAGCTAAATGGCAAAACAATAATGTCGCGTTAAAGCTATTTAAAGGCGCGATCACGAGTGATGGCTACCCGCTTGACGAAGTTAGTTGCTGTTTACAAGCCGGCGAGCACAATAATCTTATAAACGTACTTGCTTATATCAATAACCCACTGCAACTTGGCTTGGTTATGGAGTTGATCAGTAAAGATTATCAAAATCTTGGTTTACCACCATCACTTGAAACCTGCACCCGCGATACTTTTACCAAAAACACTGACTTTAGTGCAAATGAAATTACCTTAATTGCACAGCAGATGATCCATACACTTGCCCATTTACATGCTAACAACATAAGTCATGGCGATGTATACGCGCATAATATTATGGTAAACGCAGACCATAACGTGCTTTTTGGCGATTTTGGTGCCGCAACAAATTTGACGACATTAACCGGCTATCAACGTAAGCAAATGCAGCTTATTGAAGTAAGAGCGATTGGCTGTTTGATAGATGATTTACTTAATGTATGCAATGAAGTAAGTGCAAGGGTCGATCACTTAGTGATAATTGCGCAGCAGTCTATGAATACAGATATTACAAAGCGATTAACACTTACAGCGCTTACTGAAAAACTATAACAATAATACACGGCTTACTTAACTTGTAAGCCGTGTATTATGTTCAAATATCTGGCTTTAGCTAAATCATGAATTATACCAATCAGAGCGAGAACGAGCCCTCACAAAGTGTCTATCACAATAAACAATAAGTGAGCCTTCCATTTTAATACACTAGTTTAAAATATTTTGACTAAACCACCTCAAGATACAGGATTAAGCGTTATTGATTTTAATTCCAACGACGCTCTCATCTTGAGATTGCGGGGTATATACTTAACGCGATAAAAACTTCAACATAGCGCGATTTACTTGTTCAGCCTGATCAATCGTTAAAAAGTGCCCCGCATTTTTTATTTGCTTGGTGTGTCCCTGCACCAGTATTTTCTTCGCCCGCTCAAGGCTATCATTGTTGTTCATCATATCATTATCACCGATTAAAACTAATGTCGGTAAAGTAATCTGTTGCAACTGCTGATCCGAAAATGGTCGTAGTTCGGTTATCAAACCCGGAACAGGATCATCCTCAAGTGCTGCTACATATTGATCTAAATAAATTGGGTTAATCATATGTGGCCGGCTTGACACACTTTGTAAGCTCTCTTGCACTTCATTGCGATCAGGATTGATAGTAAAAAAAATGCTCGCCAGCAAGTCGCCACTTAATTCTATCCAACCAAAGGTTTGCGCAGGACTTAGTAGCACCAAGCGCTGAATACGCGACTTTTCCCGGGTAGATTCAGCTAGAGTAATGGCGACCGCTTGCCAACCACCACGAGATGCACCTACCAAATGCAAAGAACTCAACTGCAAACGGTCAAATAACTCTTGATACCAACTTACCACCTGATCCATATCGCTAATATCTGCACTTGCACGTGACCCGCCAGAGCCGAGCAGATCATCAATTGCATAAACGCGATAGTGTTCTGCCAGCGCGGCAATATTAGGGTACCACATGGCTGAATTAGCGTGCATACCGTGCAACAGAATTAACGGCTCAGCATCAGCGGGACCTGCTACAATAACCCGAGCTTGACCAAGAGAAGTCGGTACACTCAACTCACGATAAGCGATTGGCCACAAGCTAAGCGCACGTTGATAAAGTTCAGCATTAGACAACTGACTGGCCGATTGTTGTTGTAACTTAACATTCTCAGCGTGACGATCTGGCAATAAATACGCCGCTTCAGCCGAGGTTACCTCAACTTTATCATCAAACCAATCACAGCCCCCCAGAATGACCAGCACAGTCAATATTACTAATGCCCTTATCAGGCTAATCACCTGCATACTTATTGTCATTTTAACTCCTATGCATCATGTCTTATCTAACACAGAGATAGCTTGAACTAAACTTTTGAAATTTATCATTGTTAATAATTTTTTATAACTGTGTGAACTGTTTTACTATGGTTAAGATAAGCACAATAATTATCGTCATGGACTAAGAGGTGATGTGAATTTTCCACCACTTTGGCCTCTGTGACTTATACGAATGTGCATATGGTTTAAGCCCTGCCCTATTATTCGAATCAAACACGCCCAACACAATAGCGATAATTGGATCATCATCGATTGCTCCTATCGTGCTCCCGCAAACGGGGCAAAAGCTTCGGCTAGAAAATTCAGATGATCTCCATTTCGCCGGTTCACCACCTGGGCCGTCCCAAGTTACTTGGCTCTTTGTAAATTCAACCCATGACTGCGTGAGTGAGCCTGAATGTCTTTGACACATTTTACAAGAGCACGTATGTGGGTTTTTCACATCTCCATTTGCAGTAAAACGAATATTTCCACATAAACAACCACCAGTATAAAATTTAGCCATTATTAACTCCATTTACTAAAAAATTATGAAAGTGACTAAATTGTTTTCCAGTCAACTGCCATAAAATACCTATCACATGATGTTAATACACTAAAAGCAGCCAATAAATTAAACACTTGGTTTAATCACAAAACCAGTTTCTATCCCGCTTTTAAAACCAACTGATTCATAAACAGAATGTGCACCTTTAAGCTGCGCTCCTGACAATAACATAACTTTACAGCAGTTATTTTCCCACGCCAGAGATATTGCAAATTCCAACACGCGCCCACTTAGCCCTTGCCGACGAAACTTACTTGAAGTAATTACATGCTCTATAATTGCAAATGGTCTTGCTCCATTTGCAATACTTTTATTTATACCCAACGCACATGTAGAAGCTAATTCACCATTTATTTCAGCTACGACTATCTGTGTTTGTGGATCATTGATTATCTCAGCCCACTTATCTTGTGCAAAGCTAACGTCTAAATCAGGATCTGAAGGGCGAAGTTCCTTGTATAAATTTAGAACCCCTTCTAAGTCATCAATGGTTGCAACTCTTATCATATATAAAACTCCGTTTAACATCTTAAATAAAGGATTGATAATAGTCGGTTAAAGCAAAAAATTAGACAGCCACTCTAATTGAAGCAACAAAGCTATTCCACTAAATTTACTTTTTAGGTTTTGAATTTACCTTTTATTACTGGGTTACTTTCATTTCACCCATTAAATAAGTTATTAGTACTCTTAAGCCTAAATTACGTGCATAAAAATAACTGCATAATTGCAGTGTTAACTTTTTGCTGGGGACTTGGTTTGTTAAATTGCATTTACTTCTCTTCTTTTAAACTTTGCATATAAGAAATTAAGTAATTCAATCACAAAAATACACACCATAATTTTTGTGCCTAATTGAAATGCATGAACTACACCCCAGCCACACCAATCATTGTTATATAGAGCCGATTGATACTTCGCAAATGGGAAGTACATGCTTGTTGAAGTTATAAGTAGCGGTACCCAAATTTTATTCTTGTTTGTTATCGCACGTAAAATTATCGCTAGAATGAGTAAGCCCACCATTAGATAAATTTGATCTAAAGATTGAGACTTTATCAATTCGTAATCTTCCTTACTTGTGCCGCCAAAACAAGCATGGGCACTTGGTACAAAGAGCAGTAGGAATGATAGATATTTCAATTTGGCCTCATTTGCAATTTAAAGAGCCTGTAGAATAACTCGTTTTAAATTTATGTTTATTGATGCATCAACCATAGCTGAGTTCCTATTTTGGTTCAATCAAAACAAATTAGACAGCCACTCTAATTGAGCCAACATCACTATTCCACTAAATTTACTTTTTAGGTTATGAATTTACTTTTTATTAATGGGTTGCTTTCATTCCATCCATTAAATAAGTTATTAGTACTCTTAAGCCTAAATTACGCGCATAAAAATAACTGCATAATTGCAGTTTTAACTTTTTACTGAGGACTTTTAACTTTATGCCAGCAGCTTTTCGCTGTTACTGACGTTGCTACGCCGTTTTCTGCTCAAGTGTTCACTGTAACTCTCTTGTGAGGTCGTCCTACCTACTGCGCCATGAAATACGCGCGTAAATTGTGTCGTGAGTTTTAACCAGTTTTCTGGGGAGATATTGACTCTTTCTAGTAAAGGTAAATGTGTGCTTTCAATATACCCGCGCTTTCCTTCTCGTATACAACGCCCTGTTAATTCAATCAGTTCAAGGTAAGATTTAAGTTCAAACGGCAGGCCTTTTGGCATGATTTGACGTGACATGCCTGAAAATCTTAATAGTTGTTTTGGTTGCTGCCTTCTGTTGCGCTTTCTAATCGTTTTTGCACACTCGTATGTGATGACTCTTCTGGCGTGTTTGCCATTTTGGCCCTGATAGGGTTTAAACCAACGTATGCCATACAGGCTGCTAATGATGCTTCATTAAGAAGCGCTTATGACTGCTTTTTATTTTAAAGAAAGGACCTTCCCACAAAGTTGTAAGGAACAACTTTGAACGCCTTAGGCGGCCCGAAGGGTGAGCGCCATGGACGGCAGCGAATAAAATCGGCCGGTGCAGTTATCTTCTTTATTCGCTTTACGAGCAATGTCTTCATTTAATAGCCGCATAAACCAGCTAATACTTGATAGCCGTTCACGGTATTGGTTTACTGTTTGATTAAAAAAGATAAGTTCAGTTTTACTTAGCTTCTCACCTTGTATGTATCTTTGCGTAAGTACGGTGCCTTTACACAGCTTGTGCCAACGAATAACAATCGCTTTATCATTTAGCCGATTCGCTTTTTTATCATCAACATACAACACTAGGTGCGTGTACTTCAGGCGTCCTGCCTTTCGCCCTTCGGGCCAGCTGCGCTGTTGTTAAATGTTCCTGACATTTTGCTGGTTGCTCATAACAGCATACTCACACACATCAATACAAAATACCTTGCCTAGACTCAGTAGTTTCTCTTCAACCCACCCTCTGCGGTGCTCATAAGACTTCCCTGTAAAACGGTCTTCCCCGCACAAGAAAATTCGGGTTTGTTTTTTGTTTATTTCCTCATTCATTTTCAAATTTCGTCTCTCGTTATTGGTCAAATATTAGCTAAAAATAAAAGAAAGCTTGCCTTTATGTAACCTTTAGGTACCATTGATACCTAAAGGTTACATTTGGTGTATTTAGGTATCACGTGTAACCTTAAACGCAGTCAACACAATACGACATTAATTCGTCGCCAACAGAAAAGGGATATACACAAAGATGGAAAAATCACTATCAGTACCACCAGAAACGGAACAAAAATATTTAGCAATTACCGGGAGAATCAGTATTGTACTAGCGCTCTTCCTTTTAGCTCAGGTGTTTTTAACAGTAATTAGTGAAAAAAACTCAGTTATCTATTGGCTATTAGATGTAATTGTATTTGTGAGTATTATTTATTGTATTGTGTTAGTTCTTAAATCGATGAAATTTGCAAAAAATATATCGAGTCTAGGTTACTGGGCGCTGAAATTTAACGACGAGTATGTGGATTATGTCAGTTCGTTCAGCTTGCGTGCTACCTGTCACATTATGGTAGTAGGCGGAATTTTCCTCGCTTATAGTGGCGACAGCAAGTGGTTTATAGAATTTATAGCTCCCTTTGGGCTTACGGATATGCTTCAAGTATTACTTGGCTTGGCAGCAGCCACGCATGGTGTGTTAATTTTGTGGAAACTACGTGAGGAAGGTCTTGATGAATGAAGATTTAGACAACCATCTTCACAAACTTAGATTGCAGCATAAAATTTCTCAGCAAGACTTAGCAGATGCCATAGGCGTTTCTAGAAAAACCATCAGTACAGTAGAAACCGGGCGTTTTACACCATCGGTGGTAATTGCACTCAGAATTTCGGCTTATTTTGCTGTTTCAGTCGAGCAAATATTTACTTTGAGATAAATTTCTGGCTCGGGAGCTTTTGAAGATGTATTCAAAGGGTAAAAAAGGACAGGCATATATTTTGCCAGAAAATTTTGCACCTCTACCATCGTAGGTAACCGTATCATTATTTTTTGCGCACTGTTAGTGTTAGTTACAGCACTTAGAATTCAGTTGCTTGGCAGG